>JAJZKJ010000116.1 GCA_021804195.1 Acidobacteriota bacterium | reverse complement strand
CCGCGGTCGTGAGCGATGTAGCGCCTTGGAAAATCGTCGCCGGGAACCGGGCAACGGTGGTTGGCGAAAGGCGGCTGCAAGAGTGAGCAAGCCCGGATGGAGAGCAAGTCATGAGCGAGCAAGGGAATTACTCCGTACTCATTTTAACAAAAAATGAAGAAGCGAACCTGCCTTACGCGCTGGAAAGCACCATCGGCAGGGCCGCGGAAACCTTCGTCCTCGATTCCGGCTCCACCGATCGCACACGCGACATCGCCGAATCCATGGGCGCCAAATTCGTCCACCAGCCGTGGCTCGGCTTCGCGCGGCAGAAGAACTGGGGCATCGACAACCTCCCCTTCAAGACCCCGTGGGTCTTCATCCTCGACGCAGACGAAGTCATCACGCCGGAACTCGCCCGTGAGCTCGCTGAAATATCCAATAAAAATACTTGCGAGGAAGACGGCTTCTACGTCAACCGCTTCTTCGTCTTCCTTGGCAAACGCATCAACCATTGCGGCTACTACCCAAGCTGGAATCTCCGCTTCTTTCGTAAGGGCAAGGCTCGCTACGAGGAACGCGAAGTGCACGAGCATATGGTGGTCAATGGAAAGATCGGCTACCTGCACGGCGAGATGAAACACAACGATCGGCGCGGAATGGAGCACTACATCGCCAAGCACAATCAATACAGCACGCTCGAAGCTCGCGAGATGCTGCGTGTGAAATATGGCGCCTCCTCCACCGCTGATCTGCATGCGAGTTTCTTCGGCGGCCCGATTGAACGCCGCCGCTGGCTGAAGGAAAAAATCTGGCCACGGCTGCCCGCAAAATGGCTGATGCGCTTCCTGTTCATGTACATCTACCGGCTCGGCATCATGGACGGAGCCGTCGGCTTCCATTTCTGCTTTTTCCTCGCCGCGTACGAGCATCAGATCTCGCTCAAGCGCGTAGAGATGGAGCGGACCATGGTGGTTCCGGCTCTCAAGCCGCAGCGGGCCCCCGCGCTCACGACGCCCGCGATGCCTGCCATCGCCGGTGGCTCGCTGGCAGCGGCCTGATGTTAACCTGCATGGGAATCGGGCGGAGTCGTTGCTGATTCGGCTGTCCTGAGGGGGTGGGGCAAACGGGGCTCGTGTCCGATGGCCGTGCCCCCCGGCGGCACATCTTCCGTTACCACCGCGCAGGCGCCCGCGACAGCCTTTGCCCCGATGGTGACGCCCGGCCCGATGAACGCACGGGCGCAAACCCACGCGTCCTCACCGATGGTGATGGGCTCGCGCTCCAGCGGCAGATCGGGCCGGGTGTAATCATTGGCGCTGGCGAACAGATACGCCTCCTGACTGATCATGCACCGATCACGCAGCGTGATCTTCCCCACGCTGTAAAGTTTTACCCGGTCGCCGATGATCACCAGATCACCGATCTCCAGTTGCCACGGGTAATAAATTTTCACCGTTCTACGGATGATGCACTTTCTGCCGATCTTTGCGCCAAAGAGCCGCAGAAGCATCGCCCGCCAGCGAGACCAGGTATGAAACGACCGCCGAAAAAGGGTGACTTCGACGATGCTCCAAAGCGTGCGCTTAACCCGCCAGGATAGCGGGGCGGGTGAAGGAGGGCGCTTTGCAAGCGGGGCCATACGAGCATCCATAATCCGTCCGGCAGCCCGGCCCACTTTCGAACGAAAACGAGCCGGCCATCAAACCTGATAATACCATAGGCACTGGCGGTCCGCATCCACCCGCCACGCCGTTGAGCCCCCGTCGCGGCCAGCGGAAATCGGGGCTTCCGGAGGCCGGTATGTTGCCCCGCTGGCCGCTCGCGATGGTGCAGGTTAGAATAGGTCATCTTTGGGCGAATGACCCTAGGAGAAGCTGAAATACCACCAATGGCTGCTGAACCGACACCCACAGCCCCCGCGCCGCCAGCGCGCCCCCGGATCCTCTGGTTCCAGAACACCCCCGACCATTATTTTGTGCAGATGATGGATACCCTCAACGCGAGTGGCGATATCGAATATTTCGCCGTGTTCCTCTGCCCGCCACCCACCGGTAACGTGCTTTACCAATTGCCAACGACTGCCCCCTGCAAATTCCTCGGCGATCCCGCCGCACCGGCCGGAAAGCGACGGCTGGTCCGCGGGGCGCGGGATTTCATCGCGGGCATGGAGTTTTCCGGGGTAATCGTCGGCGGTTACGACTCCGGTTTCAAGCGGTGGGTGCTTCGCCACTGCCGCCGCCGGGGTATCGCCGCCGCGCTCTTCGCCGATAGCAACATCCGCGGTGAGCGCGGCAAAACAGCCAAGAAAAGGCTTCGGCGTTTCGCCAAGCGAATATTCCTCCGCTGGGTCATCCGCCACGTCGATGCCGTGATACCGTGCAATCGCAGCGGCGTCGCTTATTGGCGTTACTACGGCTGCCCGCGCGAGAAAATCATCCGCAGCACCTATTATTGCGCTGTGGATGTGGCCGTCGCGAACTCCGCAGACCGCGCTGAGCTTTTCCGCCGCTACAACCTCGACCCAGGCTCCCGCTTGATATTTACTGCCGCGCGGCTGATCCCCGCCAAGGCCCTCCACCTGATGGTGGATGCATTCAAAACGTCCGGCCTGCCGGAGCAGGGGTGGGTGTGGGCCGTCGCGGGCGCCGGCCCGCTGCGGGCGGAACTGGAAGCCCGTGCGGGAAAATATAATGGCAGCGCGATCCGCTTCCTTGGCCCGGTCGCACCCGCCGATGTCTCCGCCCTCATGGCCCAGGGCGAACTATTCGTTTTGCCATCCACCTATGAACCGCACGGTATTGTGGTGATGGAATCGATGGCGGTCGGCACGCCCGTGATCGCCAGCGATTGCTGCGGGGCGGCACGGGATTTAGTGAAGCAGGGCGTCACGGGGTGGATGTTCCGAAGCGGCGATGCGGCAGATCTGCGGCGCGTGCTCTTGGCAGCATGTGGGACACCGGACGCCGTGCGGCGGGTCTCTGCCGCCTGCCGTGAGAATTTCGCCCAGTGGTACGGGCGCTACGGGCCGATGGTGGTTGCGCCGAAGGTCGCGGCGAAACTGATCGCAAAATACCGACGGGGGGAGTAGCCCGATCGACCTGCCGGAGGCTTCCCGCGTCAGCCGGGCACGATGGTGAACCCCAGCCGCATACCCGCCGGTGAAATCGCCCAAAACCCGGTACGGCCGCGGACATTAACGACTTGGCCGTAGGGCGTTATCAGCACGCTGCGTACGCTTGGCGGGACCGTAACGCGATACAGCACCTGCCCACCCGCAGTCTGGCGGGCCGCCACCACGAGCCGGCTGCCCCAGTTGATCGCGGGCACCGGCACAGGGGGCCCCGGATTGGCGCCGAGCAGCGCACGGAGCCTGATCAGATAGGCGTTCAGCGCCCGATCGTCTGCCGCCGAAGCACCGGCGTTCGGGGCCGCTGCGTGCGGGTTCCAATAAAGGAGTTCGCCGCACCCCCTTAGCACCAGTTGGTAGATGAGTTCTTTATAATACCTTCCGGATTTAGCATAGCTGCGGTTCGCGACCCACGGCACGACCGGCAGCCGGCTCGATGCCTGCACCGCCTGCAGGTAGATCATCTCGTACCGCAGCAACGCAAATGGGCTGCTGCCGTACTTTTTTCCCCCTTTGACCGTGTAAGCAAGGCCGCCAATCTCGCCGTAAAACGCCGGGCTTTGGCAGTTTCCAAATACGCACGAAAGCGGTTGGTAGTGATCGTTCAAGTCGGGTGCGATGTGTGGGGGCAGCATAATTGCACCGTCAAAGTTGCTTCCGCGGAGATCCGGGTAGACTGCCGTCGCCGGCTGAAAGACGGCCCGGTTCAGGGCTGCCGCGACGACCGACCCCATGAGAAAGTTCCACTTCCGTCGGTGAGGGCCCGCCACCATAACCGACGCCAAGTGCTTAAAGCCGAGCAAAGCCCGAAGTTGGGGGAATCGCGGGTCATGCTCAATAGCCGCGACGCCCGCCGGCGTAAGTTGCCATGAGGTGAGGCCGGTCTCGTAATCGATTACAAGATAATCCATCCTGCCGCCGTCGGCCCGGAATCGGCGGAAGAAAGCCGCCATCTGTTTGGCAATTGACGTGGCACCGGTCTGCAGCCACGGGCTTGGGAAATTCGTCGGCGCCCCTGCGGGCGTCCGGCAGGTGTCGAGCGGGCTCGTAAGCAGTTTCGGGGTGACGTTCCACAGGAAGATGGCAGCCCGGCCGGGGGGAGCGGCTCGGGACGCCCGCACTGCGGCGGCTGGGTTGCGGTACTCCCGCCTGAGCACCCAGACCATCGGAATAAGGGCCGGGCAGTTACCTTCGGGTTTCGACCAGCACCAAGCCCAGATTCCACCGGTAGCCTCTGCGGGGCCCGGCCCAGCGCCCCATGCCGCGTTGGCAGGGGCTGGATGCATCGCCCCTCTGGACGGCCGCGTCGCAGCTTGCCGATGGGGGCCGGAGCACCCCCCGACGGCCACCAAAAGGCCGGTTGCCACGATCGCCCGGCAATAGAATGAAAACGTGCGGCGCATCGGATTCTCCTCACTCACGGCTCCGCCCACTGCCGATGCGGAGGTTTTCTTATTGTAGCACGATTTTCCACCCGATATAGTATCATAACAGTCTCACTTTGGGTCGCTCGGCGCCCCTCGGCAGCGTTTATTGGACGGAGTTGAAAGTGTTGCGATCAATTTTATGCGCGGGAGCAGTCCGATACTTCGGCCACGAGAAAAACTCAAGCAGTAACGTTTTTGATTATTTGCATCCGCTTCTCAAGTTCCTCTCCACCCCCGCGGGGCTTGTCGCATTTGTTGCCGGCTTGCTGGTGCTTGGATACGGCCTGCAGGGGCGGCGCGGCAAAGAGGTGCTCATCTTCATCGCCGTTCTCACTGGAATGGTCGGATATTTTGTCTCGAAGTATTGGAATAACACCCTCATAGGGCCGCTGGAGGATTTCCGGGCTTTCTGCAAGCCGCTCTTCATCATCGCCATAGCGCTCCTCGCCCTGAGATACTTCCTCACTCAGGGCACGCTGCGCCGGGCACCGCCACGAGGGGCGGCCGTGGCCTTTCTCGTGCTGATGCTTGCCTACGCACTGCGGGGTGCAGTTCCGGCCCCTGAGCGGGCCGTGGCGGGCTCAATCGCCATGATTTTGATGTTCTACGGCGTGATACAACTTGTCCGCAGGTCAACGCGGACGGGCGAGGATCTGGCGGCAGCGCTTTCGGCCGTGGTGTTGGGGGGGGTAGCCTTCTATGTCCTGTCGATCATCCAGCTGATATTTGGCGCCCACGACAGCATTGTCTTCGTTAACAGGTTTGCGGGCCTCAGTGATAATCCCCAAAATGTCGGCGAAAACACCGCGTGCCTGATTCTGGTGGCAAATTACCTGATCGTCTCCGACTACTCGTCGAGGCGGCAAAAAATGTTGGGGATCATCGCCGTGGCCCTTATGTTTCCGTTCCTTCTCTGGACCGGGTCGCGGACATCCGCCGGCATGATCGCCGTCGGGCTGTTCGTGATGAACGGCACGAAAGTGCGGCAATGGGTGGTGTTTGGCTCACTCGCCGCGATAGCGTGGGAGGCCTATTCCCATTTTTACCGCGGTGCCGACGTTGCGGCCGTCCGGCTCGGCTCGACCGTGAATGATCGAAGCGCGGGGTGGATATACACCTGGGGTATCTTTCTCAAGCACCCTATTTTCGGAAAATTCGCGTCCCACACTTGGGTGGAAAACTCCTACCTCTCCGTGGCGGCGGATATGGGCTTGGTAGGTATCGTGCTGCTCGTGGTGTTGATGGAGCTTCAGGCACGGGACATGTTGCACATCTTCAAGTACAGGTCGCGCCTGAACCCCAAGGGGCAAAGGGTTTGCGACCTCGCACTGGGGCTGAGCACCGCGCTGGCGGCCGGCATGGTCTTCGACGCCTACCTCCTCTCGCTCTCGACCACCCAAGGCTTCTTCGTGGCGTTGGCGTTGGCACTGACCGGCGTGGCAGTCGATCAGGCCGACGCGGTAGCGTATCCCGTGCACGCGGGCGCCGCGCCGATTCGCGGGCCGACGGCCGGCCCGCCGGTGGGACTGGGGCAATCCTAAGAGCAGGGGGCGTGGCGCAGGCGGAACTCTGCCGCAAGCTCCCAGCGCGACAGGTAATTTATGCAGATTCTCCACGTCATCAGATCAATGCGTACCCGTGCGGGGGGCCCTGCCTTCGCCCTGCGCCAGATGGCTGCGAGCCTTGAGCAGGCCAGCGCACATTCCGTGATCGCCTGTTGCGAGGCGGAGGATGGCGACGTGACTCCCGGTGGGCAGAGCCCGACGGCACCATTCTTCATCTTCCACGGCGGCAGCCCGGTAGAATTACTGCGGCCCGCGCCGCAGAGGCTCCGCGACTTGGTAGCGCGTGCGGATATCGTCCACCTGCACGGCATCTGGGACTCGATCCTGATCGTTGCGGCCCGGGAGGCGCGGAAACTCGGCAAGCCACTGGTGATCTCGCCGCACGGCATGCTCTCTCCTTGGTCGATGGGCCGCCACCGGTTCCGCAAACTCCCTTATTACCGCCTGTTCACAAAACCGATGCTGCATGGTGCAGCCGCAATCCACTTTGATACGGAGACGGAGGCCGGGCTTGCCGCAAGCCGCCTGCCGCGCGGCGTACCGCACTTCATTGCCCCGATCCTCCCGGCGGAAGAATTTTACCAAGATCCACCGGGCTACTGTCAAATGTTGTGGATGGCGGCAATCAGGCGGCGGATTTTTTAACTCCGTCTTCGTAGATAATTCCAGCGACGACATCCTGCAGTAATTCCGATCCGTTTAGCCGCTGAAATCCCCGCTCGGCAACCCGGCCAAGCTTGTAGATCATCGCCAAGCAAGCCGCACGACTGGCGTTGTTACGTGTCTTGTTGTGCCTCAATCTCACCGTCGAGAAAATACTCTCAATCGGATTG
>JAJZKJ010000115.1 GCA_021804195.1 Acidobacteriota bacterium | reverse complement strand
AGAAAGGGCCGGCGGTTGATGATTTTGGATGGTCCTGTTCGTATGCTTACGCCCCATTTATTAAGCACCGGCGAGTGCGGGCTTATGCCGAACCTGGCCGAAAGACCCTTTACCCGGAGCGTGCGTATTTTTCCTCCGTAAAGCACCACGAACGAACCGGAAAGGCCGCGGATGGCCGTAGCCTTGGGCGGCGCCGGCGCAAAACGCAGTACCATCGGGAATCCCAGTTCGCCGGCCTGTTTGAGGCTTCTCCGCAACGCCTCGTTCAAGGGCCGTGGCTGGAGGAAAGCATGGTGCAGCGCCCGCAGGGGCGCGCCGGTATTAAACCCGCCGGAAAAAATACGCAGATGTTGATAATCGCTTGGATGGATGATCCGTTTGTCGATTATCTGCAAGATCACCTGTACACCTACGTGTCGATCCAGCACGCGGGCATAAGGCAATTGATCCGTGGTCAGAACCGCAGCCCGTGTTTGCGCCACCGCCGCCAGTCGTACCACCACCGGCGTCTTGCTTACGATTTTTTGGGCGGGTCCTGGAGCGGCATGGCCCGCCGGTCGGTAAGCAAGAACCGCTTGGGACGCCAACAGAATAACCGGCAGGATCAACCATCCAATGGCTGGGATCGGCAAATGACGCTGCTGTGGCATATTGAGCAAAGCCTTTGTTTACATACGAATTTACAAAAGCCGCCGAGGGGACTCGAACCCTTGACCTACGCTTTACGAAAGCGTCGCTCTACCGACTGAGCTACGGCGGCAACCAATGCGGATTTACCAATAAAACCAGTTTTTCCCGTTGCTTTTATTGGCGATTGTGAGTGTATCATAGCAATGCCCCGCTGGTTATCCAACACCGTTTGACTTTGGATATGCTTGCGGTCATAGTTGAGATATGAACCATGTGGCTCTCGCAATTCGACCCTTGCCCGCCGGTGCGCATGACCGGTTCTGGTTCTTTTATTTTACCGGATTGGGTCCGCGGGCTTGAGAGTTTCCAGTTTTATCTTGAGGAATTCAATGGAAGCCCGCCGAAAGACGGGCTTAAATCTTTATGGTATCGTCCGCTTTTGAGGAGTTCGGATCGTGAAAACCTATCTGCAACAAAATCTCGATGCGGGTCTGGGCTTGGCGGAGAAGGCCCTGCGACTGGCCCGGCGGATCGAAAGCGAGTTGGTCCGCAGTACAAGCGCGGAGCAACTTTGGCGAAAGTGACACGAAAGCTCCGGAAATTCGCCCCTCCGCGAGCGATGCCGGGGTGGGTTTGCGGCGGGGGGGGCGGGGACAACCGCGGAGAAGTAAAACGCCCGACTTTTTTGGAGGAACGGCGCATGATTATCGTGATGGAACAGGGTGCGACTCGGTCCCAGGTGGATTACGTGGTCAGTCTCATCCATGAAATGGGTTTGCGCGAGCATATTATCGTCGGCGCCGAGCGCACGGTGGTGGGCGTGATCGGCGACGATCGCCAGAAAGACAAGGACAAACTGGAAAATGTTCCCGGTGTGGAAAAGGTCATACCGGTGCTGGCGCCATACAAAATGGCCTCCCGCGAAGTGAAAAAAGAGCGGACCATCGTGCCGCTGGGCGGACGTCTGGGCGGGTCGGCCGGCGGAAAAAAACTGGCCCTGATCGCCGGGCCGTGCTCGGTGGAAGATCGCTCCAGGTTGCTGGAAATTGCCCACGCGGTCAAAGAGGCTGGCGCGACGGGTCTGCGGGGCGGCGCGTTTAAGCCGCGGACCAGCCCCTATGCGTTTCAGGGGCTGGGCGAAAAAGGCCTGGAAATTCTCGCTGAGGCGCGGGAGCAAACCGGCTTGGCGGTGGTGACGGAGGTGATGTCGATTGATCAGGTTCAACTGGTCGCCCGCTACGCCGATGTGCTCCAGGTGGGCGCCCGCAACATGCAGAATTACAACCTGCTCTTGGCGGTGGGGGAGCAATCCAAGCCGGTGCTGTTGAAGCGCGGCCTCTCGGCCACACTGGAAGAGTTTCTGCTGGCGGCGGAATACGTCATTTCCCGCGGCAACGGCCATGTAATTCTCTGCGAGCGCGGCATCCGCACATTTGAAACCTACTGCCGCAACACGCTGCCGCTGGCGGTCGTGCCGGAGGCGCATCGGATCAGCCATTTACCGATCATTGTAGACCCCTCCCAGGGAACGGGCCATGCGCATCTGGTTCCGGACATGTGCCGGGCGGCGGTGGCCTGCGGGGCCGATGGCCTGCTCATCGAATGCCATGCGGATCCCGCGCATGCGCTGACCGATGGCGCCCAGTCGATCACGCCGGGGGTTCTCCAATCCCTGACGGGCTCGCTGCGCAGAATCGCCGCAGCCGTGGACCGGGTCATCTAAGAATCAGCGATAGAAATAAAGTCCGTCGAAAATGTAGCCCGGGGTCATCTGGTCGATTTTAAGCCACTGCACGGAGCCGTTGTTGTAGAGGATGTTGCCGCCGGCGGGCCTTCCGCTCGCCGAGACATGATTCGACCACACCGCGGCGGGGTAAGCGCCAAGGGTGCCGGCGGGAATAGTCCAGTTCGGATTCGGCGGCCCGCCGGCGGCAACGTCAATATCGCCGGCCAGGATGCCGTCTTGGCCGTTGTAGGCCAATTTGGAACCAGATCCAGATGATGTATTTTGATATGTATTTTGCACGAATGGATGCTTCATGTCCGGTACAATGCCCGCATTCGAATTGCTGTCGTCATTCCAGCCATTGGCGGCGGAAGCATCGGGTGTGAGCGGATTGGGCGTATTCTGGGCGCCGATGTACGGGCGTTGATACCAATAGCAATAACCGGCGTACACAGTGGACCAGTTAATCGTAGGAGACACATTCACGCCGGCGACCGCCTTGGCATTGGCAATAGCGGTGGGCATGTATCCCGCGCCCAAAGTCAGGGGACCAAAATAGCCGGGTTGGGTGCAGTAGAAGATCGAGGTATTGGATGCGGTAATGAATCCCGTGGTGTAAAGAAGGGCCAAACCCAACGGGGCGTTGTAAGGAACGGCTGGCGTGCCCTCCGGCCCAAAAGGCAGGTAATAAGGGGCTGAGTGAGCTGGGCCATAGCCATAGAGTGAACCGGGAGGAACGAATACATTCGAGTTACTAGGATTAACGTAATATTTTTGTAGATTGGCCTTGGCCGTGTCATAGGGAGTTGGATACCTGTTGCGATTCTGGGCGGCATATTCATGAAATGCCGAACCAATCTGCCGGAGGTGGGCCGCACATGTCACACGATCGGCTTGGACGACGGCCCTGTGCAGCGTGGGTATAAGTATGGCAATGAGGATGGCGATCACGCTGATTACCACCAGCAACTCGATGAGGGTGAAACCACACCGCCGCCCGCGATTCCGGATATCTTGACGATTTTTAACCCTGCGCGACATACTGAAATTCCCTTCCCGCGTCCACCCGCAGGAAAAACACTCCGTTTCGCGGCTACCGCGCCATGGCGTGTGTTCTCTGGCAGCGCCCAAAGGCCCGGTGGTTTAAATAGGTCCACTGGCGCCCGCGGGCCGCGCCAGGGTGTCGGTGGCCTACCTTCGCTCCTTTAAGTATAGCCGGAAGACGGGCTTATACAAAATCGCCTTCGAGATATACAATACGGCCATGCAGGAAGTTCCAATCCATACAACGGATGATTTGGCGGCGCCGCCGACCCAGGCCGAATATTCTGACGATGGGCTGGAACAGCATTGTTTCCGGATTCGCCGCGATCTGCGCAAACGCCTGGATGTATATCTGCGCGACCGATTACCCCACCATTCGCGGACAATGCTCCAAAAGCTTATTAAGGCGGGAGCCATCCAGGTGAACGGACGGGTGGCCAAAGCCGGCGCCGTTCTGCGGTCCGGTGACAGGGTGGAACTGGCGCTCCCGCCGGTAGTCGAACGCGCGATGCTTCCGGAAGACATTCCACTGGAAATTATTTATGAAGACGAGGCTCTGATTGCGATCAACAAGCAGGCCGATTTGCTGGTGCATCCGGCCCGCGGGCACTGGACCGGCACGCTGATCAATGCGTTGCTGCATCATGCGCAAAAAACAGAAGGTACGCTTTCCACCGGCGGCGATCCCTGGCGGCCGGGAATTATCCATCGGTTGGACCGGAACACCACGGGGCTTATTCTGATCGCCAAAACCGATGAGGCCCACTGGCGACTCGCCGGCCAGTTCGAACGCCGCACCATCCACAAGACGTACCTGGCGGTGGTACACGGATCGCCGCCGCTGGAAAGCGATCAAATTGACGCACCGCTGGCGGTGCATCCGCACGAGCGGGAAAAATATGCCGTGCGGAACGATATCGGGCGGCCGGCGCAGAGCGTTTACCGGGTGCGGGAACGATTCAAATATTTCACACTGCTGGAACTTTCTCCGAAAACCGGGCGTACGCACCAGTTGCGGGTTCACTTAAGCTATATCGGCTGCCCGATCGTCGGCGATGGGATGTACGGTGGTCGCGAGATTTCTCTGCGGGATATCATGGGACAGTCCGATAAATCTCCAGTTGCCCTGATCCGGCGGCAGGCGCTGCATGCCTGGAAACTGCAATTTGTGCATCCCCTGAGCTTCCAACGAATGCTTCTGGAGGCGCCATTGCCGGCGGATATGGATAAATTATTGGGGACGCTACGGGCGATAAACCGATTGAAAGCACAGCGATAGGCTCACGAAACCGAGCCGACCGGCGGCGCCAACCGCTTCCCGGAGCGTAAAAGTCTCTCTTAGAGCCGCTTATCGCGCGGCGCAGGGTGTTTAACTTATGGTTTCACTGGAAATCCTCGAACAATGCCAGGGTATCCTGGAGCACCGCTTTCATGACGCGCGACTGCTCAATGAAGCGCTTACCCACGCCTCCTGCGCGACCGATCGGCTCTTGTCCAACGAACGGCTGGAGTTCCTGGGCGACGCCGTTCTGGGGCTGGTGATATGCCGCTATGTGTATGAATCATTCCCGGACTGGGCGGAAGGACAGTTAACGATTCTTAAGTCGGCGGTGGTGAGCCGAAAAACTTGCGCCAAAGTGAGCAACGCCATCGGCCTGACGGATCTGATCCGGGTCGGCCCGGGTATGGAAAGGCCGGGCCGCCTTCCCGCCAGCCTGGCGGCCGGCGTGTTGGAGTCGGTGGTTGGGGCGATTTATCTCGATGCCGGATTCGAGGAAGCGCGGCGGTTTGTATTGCGGCACATGCGGAAGTGGATCGACTTCTACGCCTCCAGCGCCCATCACCAGAATTTCAAATCATTGCTGCAACAGCATGCGCAGCGAACCTTCGGCTGCGTTCCCGCGTACGACGTGCTTGGCGAAAGCGGCCCGGATCATAAAAAGTCGTTTCAAGTGCGGGTACGGATTGCGGACCGCGAATTTGAGCCGGCTTGGGAATCAACCAAGAAGCAGGCCGAGCAGCGGGCCGCGTTCCTGGCGCTCCAGGCCCTTAACGCCATCGACGAAACGAGCCTCGAACCGGACGAATCCGCCTTGCGCCGCGTAAAAAACGTAACCGTTCACGGATAAAGTTATAAAATTGTGACGACGGCCGCGGGTTTTCGCCCACGGTGCGGGCCGGGCAGCCGCGGCTGAGAGCCTGTCCGGACAGGCTCTAAAAACGGTCACCGGCCTGGTGCGGGCCAAGGCCCGCGACAGTCCGCGGTTAAACCAATTCACAATCGCGCTTGCTGCGGCTAAACTACGGCACGCTTTTTACCCGCGCGGCGACGGGCGTCGCCCTCGTGGATTCACAATGACGGCTCGGTACGGACGGAACAGATTCATGCAGGCAATCGCGTCAAGACGCCGCAGTGGGAACCATGTTCCACGTTCACAAGGTTTTCCCGCGGCGCTGGGCATACTGATTTTGTTCCTGGTCGGTCTGGGGCGGCTCGCGGCCGCGCCCGCCACCGGAACTGCCAGGGCCACCCGCCCCGCCGCCAGCCGCGCTGTCCGCGCCTCCACCGCCCGAACAATCGGCCCCTTCGTTGGCTGGCCGATCGCGCAAGTGCAGATCGTCGGCAATAAGCCGTCGGATCGCGCTTTAATTATGAATCAGATCCGCGTCATGCCCGGCGAGAGTTATAGCCGCTCGCAAGTCGCCGTGGATGTGCGTTCCATCGCCTCGCTGGGGCGGTTTGTTTCGGTCCGCGCCGAGGTGATTCCCACGCGCCACCACAGCGTCATCATTCGTTACGTGGTTCGGGAACGTCCGATCATCCACGCGGTGGAGCTGGCGGGAAACCGGCATATCCGGAGTTCCACCCTGCAAAAAGTGATTTTAGCGCATCCCGGCGGGGCGGTGGACCCCTTCATTTTTCAGACGGACATACGGGCTATCCGCCGGCTTTACCACGACCGCGGCTATATGTTCTGCCGCGTGCGCCTGGATAAAAAATCGCTGGTGAAGGGAATCGTCCGCTACCGGATCACCGAAGGACCGCGGACTTATATTGAAGCGGTGCGCTTCCTCAACAACAATTTCTACCCCACTTTTTATCTGCATTTCAAAATGCGGACCAAAGCGCGCTGGAAGCTCTTCTGGCTGATTCCGATTCAGAAAGGCATTCTCAGCCGCCGCGATCTGAACGCAGATGTGGCCGAGCTGCGCAGCCTGTGGATGCGCAAGGGCTACCTGGATTGCCGCGCGTCGTACATCCTCAAGTACAACTCCGATCTGACGCGGGTGGTGGTGCAGTTCGTGATCCATCACGGCATCCGGTACCGTGTGAGAAAAATCGTGGTGCGCGGCAACCACGTTTTCCCCACCACCGCGCTGCTCAAGGATATCACCATCAAACCGGGTATGTACGACAACAGCAAACTTATCCTTGCGGCGCAGAAACGGATCGCCGACAAATATGGGCGAGCTGGTTACATATACAGCCGCGTAACTCCGACGTTTGCGTATTCTTCCCATCCCGGCGTCGGATCGGCGGATAAAT
>JAJZKJ010000114.1 GCA_021804195.1 Acidobacteriota bacterium | reverse complement strand
GCGGGAGGGAGCGCGAGCTGGTGATGCCGATTTTGCGGTAGGCGCTTTCGAGATGGCGTTTGACGGTGGAGATGCCGATGTGCAGATCTTCGGCGATCTGTTTATTTTTTTTGCCCCGCAGGCAGCCGGCGACGATATCGAGTTCGCGGGCGGAGAGATGGAAATGGCGGCTGAGGGCGTGGCGGGTCTGGTTATCCACCAGGTTCCAGTGCTGGGGCAGGGGCAGATCGGCTTTGCGCTCGCTGGCGGCGAGCAGCAGATGATGGGCCGCGCCGTCGTCTTCGCCCTGGAGGGCCATGACGGTGCAGGCAATATGGATGGGGCCCATCTGGGGGCGGTCGAGGCGGATGAGGTCGCTGTGGAAGGGGGCGCGGGTGCGCAGGGTGCGCTCGAAGACATCCTGCAAGCCGTTCACGGCAATTTCGCCCAGGCATTGCTCGAGGGGCAGGCCGAGGGTTTTTTTGGTGCGATAGCGGCTGTCCAACAGCTCGAGGAAGGCCGGGTTGGCGTCTTTGAGGGTGGCGTGATCGGCATCATAGATGGCCAGCCCAATGAAGGGGTTTTGCCACAGGGTATCGAGCACCAGATTGCGCAGCTTGGAGTTGTCCCGCATATTTTTTTCTCAACCGCGAAGTTAAATGATGAATTCCGTGATTCAGCTTACATCCGGACAACCCGGTCCGGCTTCGGCCAAAAGCCGAATCTACGTGGCTGGAGAATTAGAAGCGCAATGAGCATGCCGGGGCTGTGAAGCTGAAAGAAATGCGGGCGCGCGGGTTTCAAAATGAGAACCGCTGACCACCGGCCGATGGTTGATTGCTGAAACGGGAGATGGCGAGGGGGGAGTGGAATTAATCAGCGCCCTGGCCGTGGCACTTTTTATACTTTTTACCGGAGCCGCAAGGGCAAGGATCATTGCGGCCCACCTTTTCTTCCGCCCGGATGACTTGCTGTACGGGGACGGCTTCTTCGGCGCCGGAGAATTGCAGTTCGCGTTCCTGGCGGCGGCGGGCGCGTTCGATTTCCTGGCGATACTCGCGCACCGAAATGCCCTGCGGGGTCACGAGTTCGCCATCGAGTTCAGCCGCGTCGAACTCGAAATCGGGCGCGGCGATGAGGCCATTCGAGCCGGGGGCGACGTCGGTGGTTTGAATCTGGGCCAGGAATAAGGTGCGGACCGCGTCCTCTTCGATGCTGTTCTGCAGCTCTTCGAACATGGTGAAGGATTCTTTTTTGAACTCGATCAGGGGATCGCGCTGGCCATAGCCGCGCAGCCCGATGCCTTCCTTGAGATGGTCCATGCCCAAAAGATGGTCTTTCCAGAGGTTATCCACGACCTGCAGCAGCACCATGCGCTCGAACTGGCGCATGGCTTCGGCGCCCAGCAGATGCTCTTTTTCGTCATAGCGGGCATGCAGCAGGTCTTCGAGCCGGGGCACGAGCTCGTCGCGGTTCAACTCCTGGGCCGGGATGCCGGCGGTGACGTAATCCACGCCGAAGCGGTCGCGCAGGGCCTGGCGCAGACCCTGCAGGTTCCAGGTATCGGGGTGGGCGTCCTTGTGGCAATAGTTGTCGAGGTCGTTGGCCAGCAGGTCGTCCACGATGCCGAAGATATATTCCTTCTGGTCCTGACCGGAGAGCAGGCGGCGGCGCAGGTCGTAGATATACATGCGCTGCTTGTTCTGGACGTCGTCATATTCGAGCAGGTGCTTGCGCTGTTCGAAGTTGCGGGCCTCGACCTGTTCCTGGGCGGCGGCGATGCGGCGGCTGATGAGCTTGCTGACGATGGGCTCGCCCTCGCGCATGCCCAGTTTGGCCATGACGCCGCTGATGCGCTCGCCGCCGAAGATGCGGAGCAGATCGTCTTCCAGCGAGAGATAGAAGCGCGACGAGCCGGGGTCGCCCTGGCGGCCGGCGCGGCCGCGCAACTGGTTGTCAATGCGGCGGGCCTCATGGCGCTCGGTGCCGATGATATGCAGGCCGCCGAGGGCGATGACCCGCGCATGCTCGGCGTCGCAGGCGGCTTTGAACTCGGCCACGACGGGATCGATTTCCGAGCGCGGGAGGACTTCCCAGGAGCGGCCCTGCTTGCGCAGCCGCTCGCGGGCCATTTGCTCGGGGTTGCCGCCGAGCAGAATGTCGGTGCCGCGGCCGGCCATGTTGGTGGAGATCGTGATCGCCCCCAACCTGCCCGCCTGGGCGACGATTTCGGCTTCCTTTTCGTGGTACTTGGCGTTGAGCACGACGTGGGCAATTTTGGCCTTGCGCAACAGCCCGGCCAGATGCTCGGATTTTTCGACGGACACCGTGCCCACCAGCACGGGCTGGCCGCGCTCGGAGCAGTCGCGGATTTCATCCACCACGGCGCTGTATTTTTCCCGCTCGGTGCGAAAGACGACGTCGGGATTTTCAATCCGGATCAGCGCGCGGTTGGTGGGGATGACCATGACATCGAGCTTGTAGGTGCTGAAAAACTCGTTGGCCTCGGTCTCGGCCGTGCCGGTCATGCCGGCCAGCTTGCCGTAGAGCCGGAAGTAGTTCTGGAAGGTGATGGTGGCCAGGGTCTGATTTTCGCGCTCGATGCGCACGCCTTCCTTGGCCTCGACGGCCTGGTGGAGGCCGTCGGACCAGCGGCGGCCGGGCATGAGCCGGCCGGTGAACTCGTCCACGATGACGACTTTGCGCTCCATGCGCCCGGATTCCTCATCCCGCTCGTCTTTCACCACGTAGTCCACGTCGCGCTTGAACAGGGCGTGGGCCTTGAGGCCCTGGTAGACGTGATGGATGAGATCCATGTGGGCCAGATCGTAGAGGTTCTCGACGTTGAGCAGCTTTTCGACCTTGGCGATGCCTTCCTCGGTGAGGGTCGCGGTGCGGAGTTTTTCGTCAATGAAATAGTCGCCGGTGGCGGGAATTTCATTGCCTTCGGGCGGAGTGCCACGCTCGAGTTTGGGAAGGATGCGGTCTATTTTGTAGTACTTGTCGGTGGACTCCTCCGAGGGGCCGGAGATGATGAGGGGGGTGCGCGCCTCGTCAATCAGGATGGAATCCACTTCGTCCACGATGGCGAAGTGGTGGCCGCGCTGCACGCACTCGGCGAGGTCGAATTTCATGTTGTCGCGCAGGTAGTCGAAGCCGAACTCGTTGTTGGTGCCGTAGGTGATATCGGCGGCGTAGGCCTGCTGGCGCTCGGATTCCTCGAGATCGTGGACGATGACGCCGACGGAAAGGCCGAGGAATTTGTAGATGCGGCCCATCCATTCCGAGTCGCGGCGGGCGAGATAATCATTGACCGTGACGACGTGCACGCCGTGGCCGGCCAAGGCGTTGAGGTAGCAGGGCAGGGTGGCGACGAGGGTTTTGCCTTCGCCGGTTTTCATTTCGGCAATTTTGCCCTGGTGCAGCACCATGCCGCCGATCAACTGGACGTCGAAGTGGCGCATGTTGACCACCCGGCGGGCGGCCTCGCGCACCACGGCGAAGGCTTCGGGCAGGAGCTCATCGAGGAGGGTCTTTTCGGCGGCTTCGACGGCTTTGGGGTCGTCGGGCGCGTCGCCGGCGGCGGCCTCGCGGGCGGCCTGGATGCGGGCGCGGAACTCCGCGGTTTTGGCGCGCAGCTCATCGTCGGTGAGCGCGCGCAGGGCGGGCTCACAGGCATTGATGGCCGCCACCTGGGGGCGCAGGCGCTTGACCTGGCGTTCGTTTTTGGTGCCGAAAAGGCGGGCGATTAACGAGGGCATGTCAGCGTGGAGGGCGAAAGGATAAATTTCGCATAGCTGCGTTCGGCATAACTTTCGACAAAACCTTTGGTTTTGTTCATCGCTCGGCAATCCTCATGTACTTCCATGCACACTCCGGTTGCCTCACTCCTTGCTCTGCTCGCTTCTCCCTTCGCTTCAGCATGTTGAGTGGTGATTGGCCCCGGCTGCAGACTCGTGGGCCACCGCTCAATGAGTGTGATGGGAGCCCAGAGTGGAAACCGCTGCAAGACCCGGCCAGCTTCATCAATCACAGCGGCAGGCTGCGATGCGGGCTAAGCTGAGTGTATCATGAGGTGAAGCCAGCCACCCCCAACCGTGAACCGCGAAAAGCCATGTATTTCCTGACCGAATTACTGGGTTTGCCGATCTACGGCCCCACCGGGGCGCGGCAGGGCAAGCTGCGTGAGGCGCTGCTGGAGCCGGCCCGCGATCCGCGCCGGGTGCAGGCGGTTTTGTTCCGCCAGGACGGCAAGCTATGGCGGCTACCCGCCGAGTTCGCGGCGGTGAGCCTGCATGGGCTGCGGCTGCTGGCCGGGGCTCCGCAACCGGAGCCGTATGAGGCCGACAGCGGGCAACTGCTGCTGGGGCGCGACGTGCTGGATCAACAGATTATTGATGTCAACGGCCGCAAGGTGGTGCGGGTCAACGACGTGGGACTCGAATTGCACCGGATGGCGGAGGGCTGGATCCTGCGCGCCATGGTGGCCGAAATCGGGGTGGCCGGGGCGGTGCGCCGGCTGCTGCAGGGCGTGGCGCCGCGGGAGTGGCTGGAGCCGGCCTCGGGGTGGGCGGGGACGCGGGCGATCCCGTGGGATGTTTTCAACCTGATCGAGACCGATCCGGCGCGGCGGATGAAATTGCAGATCACGTATCACGATCTGGGCCGGCTGCATCCGGCGGATGTGGCCGATATCGTCGAGGAGCTGGCGCCGGCCGAGCGGGAAGCGGTTTTTGAAAGCCTGCAGAACGAAGTCGCGGCCGATGTGCTGGGCGAGGTTTCACCCCGGCTGCAGCGCTCGATTTTGGAATCGCTGGACACGGAAAAAGCCGCCGACATCGTCGAGGAAATGGATCCCGATCAGGCCGCCGACCTGCTCGGCGATCTGCCGCAGGAAACCAGCCAGGAAATCCTCAAGGACATGCAGGCGGAGGAGCGGGCCGAGGTCAGCGACCTTTTGGAATTTGCCGACAAGACGGCCGGCGGCCGCATGACCACCGACTTTATCGCCCTGCCGGCCGCCGCCACGGTGAGCGCCGCGGCCGCCGCGCTGCGCGCCTATGACGGGCCGGTCGAGAGCATCCACACATTTTTCCTGGTGGATGACCAGCAGCGGCTGCTGGCCACCATACCGCTGGCCCGCATATTGCTGGCCTCGGGTGAGACTCCGCTGGCCAGCCTGGGCGCCGAGCCGGTGACGATCGAAGCGGATGAAAAGGACAGCGAGATCGCCAGCCGCTTTGATAAATACAATCTTTTCGCCCTGCCCGTGGTGGACCGCGACCGCCGGCTGCTGGGGGTGATCACCGCCGACGACGTGATCGCCCTGCTGCGCGGCAAAGACTGACGAGCAGGCGGCGAAGCCCGAGATCCGCGCACAGCGCGCCGCCGGGAATGAATGATCACGCCATGATGAGCGGGAAAGTTGCGGGAATCTATCTGGGGATCCTGGCGTGCGCGGGGGCGGCGCGGAGCTGGACGGTCAAGCCCAAGACCGCACAAGCCCCGATCACCGCCGCGATTAACCCGGCACGATGGACGGCCGTGCCGCTGCCGGCGCGGGCTTTTACCCTCACCACACATGCGGGATGTTTCTGGGCGGCGGGCGCGCGGGAGATGATCGCGCGATCGTGCGATGAAGGGAAAAGCTGGGTCGTGCTCCACTGGAAACAGAAAGGCCAACCCATTTATGATCTTGCCTTTACCGGGGCACAAAGCCTATTCGCTTACGGCGGTAACGGCAAGCGCTGGGGCAGCCGGAATGATGGGCGAACCTGGGACTCAAAACGAGTTTATATGTATTAACCGCCATTATCCATGCAATATCTCAATGCCCACGAAGGCATGCTGATCATGGGCGATTATCTGCGAGTCCGGCTGCAAAACTCCCATCATTGGAAAGATCTGCCGTTTCGTTTTTTCTCACAACCTACCGCAACCCAAACAACCATCCCGGTTGAACTCAGCAGCCTGGCCATGATTAATTCCCGGTACGCCGCAGCCTTAGCCAAGCCGAGAACCTTCAATATCACGACGGATGGCGGCCGGCACTGGCATTTGCAAACTTTACCGGCCAACATGCGGGTTTTACGCCTGGACGCCGCGGGCAACGACTATTTGGCCAGCGTGCAGCTCACCCAACCCTTACCGGCCCGACGGGCGATGCTGTATTCGCCGGATGGGACGTCCTGGCATCAGCTCAGCGCCGGTTTTATTTCCCGATTACGGCATTGCCGCCATGGCCAATGCTTACTGGACAAAGGCTGGGTGCGACTGCGGCACGCACCCAAGGGTAACTGGCAAGCGCAGGGCTGGAGGCTGGCGCCGGCAGCACCGGATCGCCATCTTCCCTGGGCGGCAATCCAGAATACATTGTGTTTCACGGCGGCTCAACTCTACTGCGCACAGGGCACACTGAGCCCGGCAGATATGCTGCTGTACACTCCGGCGGAACTGCGCGCCATGGCCAACCAACAAAAAGCGGCAGCCACGACGATATATATTCCGAATCCTCATGACAACCTCACCCCAACCCTATGCCTGATTTGTTACGTCCCCATGGCCCCCCTGCAGCTCAGCCCACCCCATAAGCCCAGCCAAGTCATCATGCACGCCATCTTCCGACGCAACGGAACCGTGCAAAGCCTGAAAATTATCGCGTCCCCATCCATTCGGCTGGCGCAGATTGCTTTCGACTCCGCACAATATTGGCGGCTGGCGCCCATTCTGAGGCAAGGCAAAACCGTTAAATCAAAAATCACCATTCAAATCAAATTCAGTGCAGCCAAAATTCATATATATATCAAATGGCTATAAATTCATCGGCCTTGAAAAACCCAGCCCGGGGGACCGCGGTCCCGGCCGGCCCATCGCTATGATATTTAGTGTTCGCCTAAGACCATGCCTGAACTGCCCCGGATCAGCCAGATGAAAACACGGTGCTGAAAATTAAGAAAAAGCGCAGTCCGGAGG
>JAJZKJ010000113.1 GCA_021804195.1 Acidobacteriota bacterium | reverse complement strand
TATCGGCCGCCCATTACCCCTTCAGCGCCCGCAGCAGCAGGCCCAGCCGGCTGTTGACCCCGAATTTTTTAAACAAATTCTGGATATGGGCCTTGACGGTGCTGAGCGCCAGCCCCAGTTCGCAGGAAATTTCTTTATTGCACAACCCGCGCTCGATCGCCCGCAGAATGTCACGTTCCCGGCTGGTCAAAGCCAGCTCCGGCGCCGGGTTGTGCGCCGCCGCATCGCCCGCCCGCAGCCGGGCGATCACCCGCCGGTAGGCGGTGCCGCTGAAGCAGGCCTCGCCCGCGGCGACCGATGCCGCCATCGTCTGCAGCCGCTGCAGGCCCTCATGTTCGCCCGCGCAGCCGCCCGCTCCCATCAGGATCAGCTCTTCTTCAAGGCGGGCAAATGTGGCATATTGCGCGTTGCCCACCACCAGCAGTTGTTGCGTCGTTCCTGACTTTGCCCACTGTCGCATCATGTCCAGTTCTTGTGCCCCGCCCTGCCACAGCCAGAGCAGTACTTGTGCTTCACCTCCATCATCATTCCGGGAAGCCGCTGGTTCTGCCGCCGGCGTCGGTCCTGCCGCTCTTGAGGCCGCCTGCCAGCCCGCCGCCTGAAAATGCTCCCGCACCAGTTGGCTCAGCATCGGCGGGCCCGACAGGATCTCCAGCTTGGGTTTCTCCGCCGCCGCGCGGAGAGCCTTCGCCGGTCTCGCTGCCCTTGCAGTCATTTTCATTTCTCAATTCCTGAATTCCCTGTTCTGTTTACAGGAATTTCCGCCCTTGGCATCTTCATGCACTCTTCATAAATAGCTCTGTCCGCTCTTCCCACAGTTCTCCCGCTGTTTTCTCTTTCTCCCGCCTCGTCCACCACGCCTCCACTACCTTGCGGCAAAAGTACTAAGTCTAACGTAATTTGTCAAGCGATTTTCCAGTACTTCTTGCCAATAGACATGATTATGCATAAAAAAGCACAATTCCTCCCGTTCGGGTCATGGGGTTCCTTATTGGGAAATGCTCTTTTGGGACTCAAAGGACGGAGGTTTGTTCGCAGGAGTCTTTTGACCGGTTTCTTGCTTTTGCATCTTCGTATGATTTTCTTGCACGAGTCGCTCATTTCGCGCAGTTTACTCCTCGTCGCCTGTCCTCTGGCTCCATGTCCACTTTTGCCGCGCAACTTACATTAGCCGGTGTCGTTCTGCCCGCCCAGGTTCGGTTTTTGACGGAAAAACTGGTGCTGCTCGAGGCCCGGCTCACCGGTTGGCGTGAAGGCGACGCCTGTCCCTTGCAGGTCGTGCTCTCCGCCAGCGCCGAGGGGCAGACCGTGGCTCGCTTCACCGCCACTTTGCTTGCCGTCGAATCGGAAGGCTGTTATCGCGTGGCCGTCCAATCCCATGGGCGCCTGCGCCGCCTCGCCGCCGGCAGCATCTAGCCGCGGCATGAAGGTTTCAGTTTTTTGACCGCCACCAAGCCTGAAAAAAGTATTAGTCCTAATATTGTTTGGCTGCAGGCCCTTATGGCTCTTGACACCAACGCGCGGATTTGTTTCTAATGGTACCGGGCTTGTAGTGTATGGCAAGTCCTGGGCAATTTGAGTGCTGAGTTGCAAGTGAAAGCTTTTAGGGGGAATCTAAAATGACGCGCATGTCTCGTATGTTCACGCAATTTGCCGCCGTGGCCATGATCATGGCCATCGCCGTGCCCTTCGGCTTCGGCCTCACGCCCGGCTTCGTCCTGGCCTCGGCCACCGGCGTTTACGTCAATGCCGTCCCCGTGGCCTCCGGCGCGACTGCCCATCCGGGCGACCTCTTGCGCACCGTCTCGGCCGGCTCGGCTCGGCTGAATCTCCCCGCCGGCCAGGTCAGCTTCGGCTCCCGCACCCTGGCCCGGGTCCAGGGTGGCGGCCTGTTTCTGCGCCGTGGCTACCTGCGCGTTAACGGCGCCGTCCCCGTCGCGGTGCAGGCCCATCGCCTGGCCCCCGCGCCCGCCGCGCTCTTTGAGGTTACGCGCCTGCTTAATGGCGCCACCTACGTCAGCGTGCGCCGCGGCTCGGTGACCATCTCTGGCTTTGCCCATCCTATCGTAGTTGCAGCCGGAACCTCCGCCCGGTTTGGCCAGGCCCAGGCCGCCGGCGCCGCTCCTGCTGCCGCCGGCGCGGGCCTCGGTACCGGGCTCTCCGTTGGCTTGGCCGTCGGCATCGCCGTCGCGGCCGCCGTCGCCACCGGGTTGATCGTCCATGCCGCTACATCCTGCAGCGGCTGTATCGCCTCGCCGGTTACTCCGTAACGGACCTTTACGCCCATTAGCCATTTTCTGTCGTCCGGCTGGATGTCATCCCCCATGCCTCCAGCCGGTTTTGAATTTAAAAATCGTAAATGATATATCCGGTTTCGTAATCTCTGCCCTTCCGCTGTAATTTCCGATGTCCGCCTCGCCCGAACCTCAACTGGACCGTCTTTTGCCGCCGCCCGCGGCGCCGCTGGCCATTATTGCGAGGCAATATTTGAATGGCTAATCGCGTTCGATATTTCATGCGGAGCCTGGGTCATTATTTCAATCCAAACCGGTATTTGTGTCCGAACTGTGGTGGAAATAATTCATCCGTGGTGATGAAAAAATATTTTGTCACCCAGTTGCATCGCTGCGCGAATTGTGCGCTTATGTATAGGACGCCAACGGAGACCGGGCTGCAAAATGTCCGGTACTATAATAAATTTTACAAGCAGGGCTTTACGACAGAAATCCCGGATGATGGAAAGCTTGCTGAATATATGGAAAATGGGTTTGCTGGCACGGGAAAGGATTGGGGTTATTATAATCGGGTCTTGTTCAACTTGGGGCTGCGGCAGCAAAATAAACTGCTGGATTATGGCTGTTCTTGGGGATATGGATCATATCAAATGCAAAAAAGCGGGTTTGATGTGCTGGCATATGATATATCATGTGAAAAAAGGGAGTTCATTCGGAATAAATTTCATTTGCCAGTGATCGAAGATCTCGATAAGTTTTTACAGGAAAATCGCGGCGAGGGGCAGTTGGATTGTTTTTTTATGGCTCATGTCCTGGAGCATTTGCCATGTCCTGGAAACGCCTTTGCATTGGCAAAAAAATTATTGAAGCCAGGTGGAATCATTGTGTCGTTTACGCCCAATGGTTGTGAATCAGCACGTCGAATTTTCCCGGAATGGCCAAAATGGTGGGGGGAAGTGCATCCAAATTTAATTGATGATCAATTTTTAAACTCAGTGTTTTCTGATTGTTCTTCCGTAATTGCATCAAAAGTTGACGGCCGGGTGCAGTTTGCGGACCGTCCAGGAATGATTTATTTGGATAATTTGCAAGGTGCGGAACTGATGTTTGCCGCGCGTGTGAATTAATGTCCGCCTCGCCCGAACCTCAACTGGACCGTCTTTTGCCGCGGTCTTCGGACTCGTCGCCCGTTCCGTTTGTTCTGCTGTGCTCTGGTGTCAGTAAAGCAACCGTATGAAAAATAATGAAGCGCCCGATCTGCCCTTGATTCCAGATTCCAGGGTGGGCTTGCCGGCGCCGGTAACTTTATCCCGGGCCGCGCCGGGAGGGCCCGTTTATGCCGGAGCATTGGGTTCGTCGCTGGCCGAACAATGGTTCCAGTTGCGCCGGCACTGGATTAAAATTGCCGTCTTTACGCTGCTGGTGACGCTGCTCACGGCAGTATATGTATTGCGTTTGCCTAAGACTTACGATGCGGTCGCCATCGTCCGCATGGATACCAATACGCCCAGCAACATCGTCAGCCGCAACGCCGGCCAGGCCATGCCCGCCACCGATGCCCTTTTAGCCACCGAAGCCGATGAAGTCAAAACCCCGGCCGTGGTCTTGCCCACCATTCTGTCGCTTCATCTTGAGCGTGCGGTCAAGGTTAATGATCCGCCCGGCGGCTCCGCCTTTGATGTCGAGGGTGTTCCGCAGCCGGTTTTGCTGGCGGTGACCAAAAACATTAAGGTCACGCGCCCCATCAATTCGTTTCTGCTTGAAATTCATTATCATTCCCTCTCGCCCCAGCTCTCCGCGCAGGTCGCCAATGGGCTCGCAAGTCAGCTTTTGCAGCATGATTACATCACTCGCGCTCATTCGCTGCTCAATCTTTCCGGTTATATGAGCCAGCAGATCGCGGCGTTGCGGGCGCAGATGGAACGCAGCCAGATCGCCTTGAATCAGTTTGAGCGCGCCCATAATATTGTCAATCCCAAGGATAAATTCAGCCTCATGAATCAGCGCCTGCAGACGCTGAGCGCCGAATTGCAAAAAGAGCACGCCCGCGAGCGCGGCCTCGCCTCCGATCTTGCCTTGGTGCGCATCGGCAGCGTGGATGCCCTGGCCGTCTCCAACCGCGGCCATGTGCTCAAGCCCCTGCTCGATGCCCAAAAAACCGCGCGGATCAAATTCGATTCCCTGGCGGCCAAATACGGGCCGGGCAACTATCTTTATCGCCAGGCGCGCCGCCAGTTGGCGGAAATCCGCGGCAGCATCGCCCGCGAAAAAAAGCATATTGCCGGCCAGATTCAGGCCCAGGCCCAGGCGGTTGCGGTGCAGGTGCGGCTGACTGCCGGCGCCTTTGCCCGTCAGAAAGCCGCGCTCAACGCCTTCAACAGCCAGGCGGTGCAATATAGCATTCTGAGTCGCGAGGCCGATTCCGATAAAAAAATCTACGACGCCCTCTTGCAGCGCGTCAAAGATGCATCCATCTCCGCCGGCTACCACTCCGAAAATCTGCGCATCGTTGGCCATGCCGAGCCCAATCCCGTGCCCATCGAGCCGCGGGTGAAATTCGATATTGTCATGGCGCTGTTGCTGTCGGGGGGCTTTGCCGTCATGGCCGTCCTCGGCCATGCCCATTTTGACCGCACCTTCACCGATCCGGAGCTTATGCGGACGGCGTTGGGTGAGGAAGTGCTGGCCTCACTGCCTTCTGTGCGCTCTTCCTCCGATCTTGGCGCCCTCTATCGTCCGGCCGCTTCGGGAAGTGGCAAGCCTGCCCGGCGCCCGCCCTTTAGCGAATCCGTTCTGCAGCTCCGCTCGGCGCTGCTTTTGGGTTCGCGCCGCCGCCTGCGTTCGGTTTGTGTCACCAGCGCCCAGCCGCGCGAAGGCAAATCCACCGTGTCCATCAATCTTGCCTCCGCCTTTGCCCTGCAGGGCCTGCGCACCGTGCTGGTGGATGCCGATATCCGACGCCCCGAAGTGCACCGTCAATTGGAGCTATCTAACGAATTGGGCCTCTCGACCCTGCTCCCCTCCCATGCCTCCCAGTCCGCCTGGAGCCATGCCGTTTTGCCGGAGGCCGCGGCGTCATCGGCTGCCGCGGCGGGCAATAATTCCGCGCCTCAGCCCGGCGCGCCGCTCCTGCCTGAGGATGGCTTGAATGGAGTTTTGGTCTCCGGGCCGGTGCCTGGCCTCTGGGTTCTGCCCGCCGGGCCCGCCGTCGCCAGTCCCGCCGAGCTGTTGGCCATCGGTTTTGGCACGCTGCTGGAGCATCTCAAGTCGCGCTTCGATATGGTCGTCGTGGATTGCCCGCCTTTGCTCGGGTTTGCCGATAGCCTCGCCGTCGGTGCCGGCGCCGACGCGGTCCTGGTCATCGTGCGCGCCGGTGCTACGCCCCGCGATCACGTCCAGTCCGCCCTCGATCAGTTGGCTCAGGTGCGCGCCCCTATCGCCGGCCTGGTGCTCAATGGCGTCACCGCCGAAATGAGCCATTACTATTATTATTATCGCGATTATTATCAGCGTTACTATGCGGCGGAGGATCGGGAAACCGCGAAACAATGAGTGCGGATCTGAAATTGGGCGTTGAATGTAATTTTATGAAACCCTGGAATGTTAGACGTCATCGTCCTGGGCTTATCAGTGTCATGATTTTGGCTGCTGGAATGCAGGCAGGAATGGTTTGCGCCGCAGCGCAAGCGAATAGTCAGCTTCCTTTGGGTATGGCTGGCGCCGCTGGCTATGTCGTGTCGCAGGCCCCTCCCAGCTATCGCCTGGGCCCTGGCGATATGGTTTTCATCAGCATCTTGAATATGCCGGAACTCGACTCCACCGCTATCGTCGGGCCCTCCGGCCATTTGCATCTGGCGTATTTAAAAGCCGTTCCGCGCGCGTCTGGCGTTACCAGCCTGGCGCTGGGCCGCGCAATCGCCCGGGCGCTAAAAAGCCAGCAGATTGTGCTCGATCCTCAGGTGATGGTCTCGGTCTTGCAGGTCCGCAGCCGCCCTGTGACTGTCGCCGGCGATGTCAATAAGCCCGTCGTGCTCCAGGCCGATCGTCCCTTGAGTTTATTGGAGGCCATTATTCGTGCCGGTGGTCCCAGTCTTGGCGCCGGAACGTTTGTGCTGGTGACCTCCGGAGCGGACGCCAATCGCGTTGCGCGGGAGCTGCCGCTCTCCCGCGTGCTGGCGGGCAATGATCCGGCGTTCAATCCTATGCTGCACGGCGGCGATTATGTGCAGGTTTTGCCGGGTGGCCAGGTCTTTGTCGCTGGCGATGTCCATCGTCCCGGAGCCTTTCCCATCCGCCGCGGACAGAGAATGAATGTCGCCAAGGCCATGGCCCTGGCCCGCAGTTGGAAATCGGGCGCTGACCCCGCGCATGCCGTCATTGTGCGCACCCTGCCCAATGGCTCGACCCGCAGCATTATGGTCAATTTGCCGCGCATCATGAATCGCCATGCGCCGGATATCCGGCTGGAGGCCAACGATGTCTTATATATTCCAACCAATGATCTTCGGACCGTGGGAATTTATACCGTGAAGGGTCTGGCCAGCTCGGCGTTCCTTGGTTTGGCCTATGTCTTAACCAAATTGTAGAACCTATCTTATAAAGCTGCAAATATACAAACTCGTTTCCTGCATGTGGCATTTCCTCTGCTCACAACTTCGCCAATAGCGTGGAATTGTTTGGCTGGAAAAGCTGCAAACATTCCCGGATCAGTGGACGGGCACCGTT
>JAJZKJ010000112.1 GCA_021804195.1 Acidobacteriota bacterium | reverse complement strand
CACCCGTGGCCCCCGATCGCAATGGGTGAACCACGGCGTTGAACTGTGTCAAGACGCTACACCGTCAACTCCGATAAACACGTTTGCGCCGGCATTGGAATCGGATGCCGCCGGACGCTACCATCAACGGCGGTGAGAAATTAAGCTTTCTCAGGTAACCGGCGGACATGTTAAAACGGCGTTTGATTTTTTTGTTGATTCTGCTGATTCTGGCGATGGGAATCATCGCGGCGCGTCTGGCGGTGCTGCAGATTGTCCGGGCGAAATTCTGGAAGGACCAGGCGCAAAGTTTCAATTATCGACATTTTATTATTCCAACGCGGCGCGGTTCGATTGTGGACCGGCGGGGTCGCTACCTGGCCGCGGAGGCGCCCTGTTACAACCTGGCCATTGAGTACCAGGCGATGAACATGGACGATCCCTGGATCACGCGCCAGGCGGTTCGGCGGCTCAAAATACGCTACCACACACGTGCGGCGATTCTGGCCCATCTGCCGGCCCAGCGGCGCCGCATTGCCCGCGAACTTCGCCGGGAGCCGGCGGCGGTGGCCCGACACTGTGGCCGGCCGTTGGCCCGTGTGCTCGAACGCTTTGACGTGATCCGCGCCCGCATGCAATTGCTGCGGGAGGATGTTTGGACGATGCGTTACAGCCGGCACAACGCGGTAGGGGCGGATGAATCGCCGCGGAGCATCGACGTGCGGCTCGGACTGGCCAACCCCGTGGACCTGGCCGAGGCCCACGAGGCGCACACGATTATCCCGAATATTCCTCCCGCGGTGGCCTTCTATTTCAAAAAACACGCGGATCGCTACCCGGGATTGGTTGTGGAGGCGGGAACGCATCGCGTGTATCCCTACGGAAATGTCGCGGCACAAGTGGTCGGGGTCCTGCGCCAGGTAACGCCGGCGGTGCTGGCCAAAGACCCATTTATTATGCCCCGCTTGATTCCGGGCGCCTTGCGGGACACAAAGGGAAATCTCAAGGGATACCTGCCCGGCGATTCGATGGGGGCCTCGGGTGTGGAATTGGCGGCTGAGAACCTGCTTCGCGGCGTGCGGGGCGTGAAGTTGGTGAACCTCGACGGGCGAGAGATCATGAGGGATCGCCGCGCTCCCATTCCCGGCAAGACCATTCACCTGACATTGGACATCAAATTGCAGCAGGCCCTCCAGAAGGCGCTGCTGGATCCGGCCCGCCATCTGCTGAATTTCAAGGGCCGGATGCATAATGCCGCCGTGGTTGTGCTTTCCGTCAAGCATAACCGGGTGCTGCTGATGCTTTCTGAACCGGGTTACAACGCCAATACTTTTCACCGGAAGTTCGAACAACTGGTTCATGATCCGCATCTGCCGCTGGTCAACCGTGCGGTGGCGGCGGTGTATCCGCCGGGCAGCGTTGTCAAACCCATTGAGGCCTCATTCGCCATGACCGATGGCGTGCTTACTCCGCACACCGTTATCAACTGCGGGGCCTATCTGTTTCCCGGCCATCCGGGAATATTTCATAACTGGACTTTTCCTTATGCGCCCGGGCCGTTGACGCTCGTTGGCGCCCTGGAGCAGTCCTGTGACACGTATTTTTACCAGGTTGGAATGCGGTTGGGATTCAAGCGGCTGGTCGCCGGCTACCGGGAATTCGGACTGGACAGGCCGACGGGAGTAGGGCTTCCGGAGGACAGTGGCGGGAGCTTGCCGCACATTCATGGCAAGGGGACCAGTCTGGCGGACCAGACGAACGCCATATTCCTGGGCATCGGCCAGGGACCGATCACGCTTACGCCGTTGCAGTTGGCCAACGCCTACACCGCGCTGTTAAGGGGCGGAATATGGATGGCGCCGCAGTTGATCGAGGGGTTTCCCCGTCCGCCTCCCCGCCGGATCAAACTTGCCACGGCGGACCTGGGGTATATCTGGCGCGGTATGTACCAGGTGGTGCATGGCGCCAAGGGAACCGCGCCGGTGCTGCGCATGAACATACCGGTGGAGGGAAAGACCGGAACCGCCCAGACGCGCCGGCTTGTGCGTAAGAACGGCAAAATGACCGTGGTAAAGGGAGATGATGCATGGTTTGTCGGCGCGGTGCCGGCGAACCATCCGAAATATGTGATTGCCGCCGTGGTGCCGATGGGCGGAGACGGCGGGCGCCGCGCCGGGCCGATCGTGCGGCAGTGCATTCTGGACATGGAGCAAAATGGTTACCTGCCCAAGCTGGATACGCCTTGAAAAATGAGACTCCATCCTTGCTTTCTCCCCCGCCGGCCGGGCGGGGAAATCACCGGCTCGAATCGCGATCGCGCCGGGGTGGGGGCGATTCGCTCACACGGCGGCTGTGGCGTCAGATCGTTCCGCAACTCATCGCCACGCGTATCGCCTGGCTGATGTTGCTGACTATTCTGCTGCTATGCGCCGCGAGCCTGGCGGCGGTGCGCATCTGCGGCCCGCTGCGTCTGCCGCGACAGGAAATTCACCTCGTCATCGGCGCGGTATTTCTGCTGCTCGCCCTGATTCCAGCCTACCCGCGCCTGGGGCGCGTCGCTTACCTCTTTTACGCCTTCACCTGTGTGCTGCTGATCGGCGTACTTTTGGCGCCGGCGATCAAAGGAAGCCACCGTTGGTTCCTGCTGCCGGGCGGGGCGGACTTCCAACCCAGCGAACTGGCGAAAATATCATTTGTCATGGCGGTGGCGTGGTCTCTGCGGTGGCACCGCGATTGCCGCGATTTATCCAAGCTCATCGTTCCTTTTCTATTGATGCTCGTCCCGATGGGACTGATCCTGGTGGAGTCGGACCTGGGCACCGCGCTGCTGTTTCCACCGGTGCTCTACGCCATGCTGATCGCGGCGGGGGCGCGGTTCCGGTATCTCATCGCCATAGCCCTGATCGCGTTGGCGGTGGCGCCGGGATGTTATCCACTCCTGCGCGGCTATCAGAAGCAGCGAATTGTGGCGCTGTTCGCCAGCGGCAAACCGTCCCCGGCCCAGCTATCCGGTAATTTGTATCAACGGCGGCAGAGCGAAATAGCCCTGGGCAGCGGCGGCCTTCTGGGCCGCGGATTGCGGGGCGCGGACCAGATTCGCCACGATCTGCTTCCGGAGGCGGCCAACGACTTCATCTTTTCCGTGGTGGGCAGCCAGTGGGGATTCGCCGGGTGCATGACGATTCTTGCGCTTTATGGAGTTTTCTTCGCGGCGTGCATGGAAATCGCGGGTAATTGCGCCGATTCGTTCGGCCGGCTGATGGTGGTCGGGCTTTCCTCGATGATGGTTCTCCAGGCGACCATCAACATGGCCATGACGACGGGCCTGATTCCGGTGGTGGGCATTACGTTGCCATTCATGTCCTATGGCGGTAGCGCCCTGGTGGCGGATATGTTGGCGACGTCGTTGATCCTCAACGTGGCGATGCGCCAGCGACACCATTCCGGCCCGCCGTGAGCCGACCGGGTGACAAGGTCCGCCGGCACGTATACCATGCGGTAAACGGCAGGAGTCTATGGATGAGGCAACAACCAATGTCCAACGCCGAACAGCAGCGTCTGGCCGATGAGAAAATCGCCGCGGCATGGCGTCAATGGGGTCCCTATCTGGCGGATCGGGCGTGGGGCACGGTGCGCGAGGATTACTCGCCCACCGGCGACGCCTGGAACTATTTCCCCCACGACATGGCCCGCAGCCGGGCCTACCGCTGGAGCGAAGACGGCATCGGTGGAATATGCGACCAGCGGCAGATTCTCTGTTTGGCGCCGACGTTCTGGAACGGCCGGGATCCGATTCTCAAGGAACGGTTTTTTGGTCTGAACAATCAGGAGGGCAACCATGGAGAAGATGTCAAAGAATACTATTTTTACCTGGATAACACGCCTTCCCATTCATATATGAAAATGGTATACCGCTATCCCCATGCCGAATTTCCCTATCGCCAGCTCGTTGAGATCAACCGCCATCGGGGACCGGACCAGCCGGAATACGAGTTGGTGGACACGAACGTGTTCGCCGCCAACGCTTTTTTCGACATCACCCTGGAGTACGCCAAGGCGGATCCGGGACGTATTCTTTTCCGCTGTACGGTGCGCAACTGCGGCAAGAACCTGGCGATGCTGCACGTGCTGCCCACGTTGTGGTTCCGCAACACCTGGTCCTGGGGCGCCCAGCCGGGTCCGCAGCCCGTCATTCGGATGCAAGGTCCGCACGATCCGGACCGTATCACGCTGCGGACGGACCATCCGGAATTGGCCCCGTACCGGCTCTACGCGCACGGCGGTGTGTTGGAAACGCTATTTACGTTTAACGAGACGAACCGCCAGCGGCTTTTTGGCGTTCCCAACAGCCATCCGGCGGTCAAGGACGCTTTTCACGAATACCTGGTGCAGAACCGCCCTGCCGCCGTGCACCAGCATCCTTGGGGAACCAAGGCGGCGCTGCACTACCAGTGCTCGCTCTCCGGCGGGGCCGCGCAGACGGTGCAACTGGTGCTGGCGGAACGGGAACTTGCGGACCCCTTCGCGGACTTTACGGAGATTTTCCAGCAACGGTTGGCGGAAGCGGATGAATTTTACGCGGCCCTGCTGCCGGCGACCTGTCCCGCGGCGCTGCGCCGCACGCAGCGGCAGGCCCTGTCCGGTCTGCTCTGGAGCAAGCAATTTTACCACTACGACGTGCGCACGTGGCTGCGGGGCGACGAGAATTTCTCCGCCCCCGCGCCGCGCCAACAGGGGCGGAACGCCGACTGGCGGCGGCTGGCCGCCCGGGACGTCATCGTCATGCCGGACAAATGGGAATATCCCTGGTTCGGCGCCTGGGACTGGGCCTTTCACTGCCTTACACTCAGCTATGTTGATATTCAAATGGCAAAGGCGCAGCTCGAACTCATCACCTCCGAGCGCTACCAGAATCTTTCCGGACAGTTGCCCGCCTATGAATGGTCGTTCAACGACGCCAATCCCCCGCTGCAGGCGCTGGCCGTATGGCGCGTCTACAACATGGAAAAAAGGCGGCGCGGCGGCGCGGGAGACCGCGCCTTCCTGGAACGCCTGTATCACAAGTTGCTGCTGAATTTTATCTGGTGGGTCAACCGCAAGGATAACCGCGGCCACAACGTCTTTGAGGGCGGGTTCCTGGGGCTGGATAACATTTCGGTGTTCGACCGCAGCCAGCCGCTGCCCAACAACCGGATGCTTGAACAGGCGGACGCCACGGGCTGGATGGGCCTTTTCTGTCTGAACATGATGACCATCGGCCTGGAACTGGCGCAGGAGGATCCCGTCTACAGCCACCTGGCCCTGAAATTTCTGGATCATTTCATCGCCATTTCCCGGGCGATCAATACGCCCGCGACCGGCGATGTGGGGTTGTGGGATTCGCAGGACGGTTTTTACTACGACAAGATCATCTGCCCGCGGCGGGGATTCGCTATTCCCCTGCGCGTGCGATCCAGCGTGGGATTGATTCCGCTTTACGCGGTGCAAGTTCTGGAGAAAAGCTGGTTTGAAAATCTGCCGGCTTTCCGGGAACGCTGGGAGTCGAAAAATATACAGGAAAGCATTCAGCAGGAAAGCATAGGCTGTACCTGGTCGCCGGACGGACGGCGCTGCCTGTTGAGCATCGCCAATCAACACCGGCTCCAACGCGTGCTGAGTCGCGTGGCGGATGAAAATGAATTTTTGTCGCCCTTCGGTCTGCGGTCCCTTTCGCGTTATCATCTGGAGCACCCGTACCATATCGGCTTTGACCAGCGCGACTGGGTGGTGCGTTACGAACCGGCCGAATCGCAGACGCGCCTTTTCGGCGGAAATTCCAACTGGCGCGGCCCCATCTGGTTCCCCACGGCCTATCTGCTTATTACCTCCCTGCGCAGTTACCATCGGTTTTATGGAAACGACGTTACCGTGGCGTGGCCGGGGCGGACGGGAAAATCCATGAATCTTCTGCAACTTTCGGAGGAGTTGGCGCGGCGGATGGTTTCGATATTTCTGCCCGACAAAGATGGTCGCCGCCCGGTTTTCGGCGGCCAAAGCATGTTTCAGGAGAATCCGCTCTGGAAGGATTTACCTCTCTTCTATGAATATTTTCATGGCGATAATGGCGCGGGCATCGGCGCCTCGCATCAAACCGGCTGGACCGCCCTGGTGGTGCAGTTGATCGACTATATCACCCGGGGCTATCAACAGTCGGGTGGATAGCCCGGCGGGCGCTTTGAAAAGCAAGCTTTCAGCACGCCGCCAGCCGCACCAGCACGCAGCGCTCCCGGCCGGCGTCGTCGCGGATAATCCGGGACGAATCATAATGGCCGGCGGCCAGGAGTATCGCTTCCACGGCCACGGCCTGATCAAACGCGGTTTCCACCAGCAATGCGCCGGCGGGTCGCAGCAGGCCGGGGGCGCTCGTGGCGATGCGCCGGTAAAACGCCAGTCCATCGGGACCGGCTTCCAAGGCCAGGCGTGGTTCATGGCGGCTGACCTCGGGCATCAGCGCATCGACCTGATCGGCGGGAATATACGGTGGATTCGAGACGATTAAATGAAAACGCACCGGTGGAGAAAGCGATTGCACCGGCTCGCAGAGATCACCCTCAAGCCAGCGCACGCGATCGCGCACGCCCAGCATTTGAGCATTTTTCCGGGCGATGTCCAACGCGCTGGAACTGATATCGACGGCCACGATGCGGGCGCCGGGCAAATTTTTGGCCAGGGCGATGGCAATGCACCCACTGCCGGTTCCCAGGTCAAGAATCTCCGGCGCTTCCCAACCGGTGGTGTTACGGACCAGACGAATCGCCTGCTCCACGAGCGTTTCCGTCTCCGGGCGGGGAATCAGAACGGCGGGGGAAACGTCCAATTCCAGCGAAAAGAACCATGCTTTGCCGATGAGATAAGCAACGGGCACGCGCTCTTTGCGCCGCTGCACCAGTTCGCGAAACGCCGCGACTTGTCGGGGCGAGGGAATCCGCTCGAAGCGGGTATACAATGCCAGGCGCCAAACCCA
>JAJZKJ010000111.1 GCA_021804195.1 Acidobacteriota bacterium | reverse complement strand
GGGGAACAATTCTTGGCGGCGGCCCATTTGCGCGTCAGGTTATGCTGCGGCATATAGCAAGGGCCGGCCAGCTCCATGATGAACGGCACCCGATACCGCCCCATCCGGCTTTGCAGGACGGGGGCCCCGCCGGCCGAAGCCGGCGGTCTTGGCGAATTCTTGTGATTGAAGCCCAAAAAACATAGGGAGTGTGTGATGCGAAACAACAGAAGATCCCGCTTGCAGGCCGCGGCCCTCATGCTTGTACTGGTGGGAAATGCGATCATGATAGCCTGCCATCGGAGCCCAGCACGCAGCGCGGCGCTTTCGGGCCGGGCGCTCCGCGGCGCCTTTCCCGCCGGCCCGGGTCCTCTGATGATTCTGGACTTGACGGACATTTTATTCAACGGTTTTCGCGGCTATCACGCGCAGCCGCCCTATGCGGGCATCGCTTGCCCCATCTGCGGCAGGGCTACCCTGCTGCGCAGCATTCGGGCGCAGGCGACGCTTTCGTTTGGCCATCGCTGGGCGATTCATGTCTGGCCGGGGGATTTCCCCAGTTTTCAATCCTTGAAGTACGCGATGACCCGGCTGGAGCGGTATCGGGTGCCGTTCATCATGGAGCTGGCCGGCCCTTGCTATATGCCGCAGCATAACCTGACGCGCAAATGGGCCGCCGCCAAGAATTGTTCCCCGGTCGGGAACCGCCCTTATCTGCCGATCACCCATGCCAATGAATACCTGGTATGCTGCAGCCTGACTTCACCTGCCCAAAAACCGCCCTTCACGCCGGCCAACGTGGGCTACGATCTTTGGTTTACCCCCCGGCAAATGCAGGCTCTTGTCCAGGCCGCGCCGCATATGTTCTGGGGCATGTATATCGGCGAAACGCCCCGGGTGCGGCACAGCCCGGCCTGGCATGCGCTGCTCGCGTGGGTGGCGCACCAGCAGCGGCCGCTCATGGTGGGCACGGGCAGCACCCATTGGCTGCGTTCGTGGCTGCCCTTCATTCGGCATCATTCCGGGATTGCCATTCCCACCGTGGAAGATAACGAAGGCCCGGTTCTGGATCGTAACTGGCGGGTGGAAGAGCATCTCTTCCGCAGCCACCAGGCCAGAAGAATTGCGTGGTCGGTGCAAAATTTTGCCATTGATGCCCTGACGCATCATGCGTTTCCGCCCCATTTGAATCCTCCCAGCGAATATATGCTGGCCTTTGCCTATGATTGGGCCTACGGTGGCGACCGCTTCGAACTCGAGGCGGATAATGCGGTTTTTACCCGGTTTGGCACGCTGAGCCCGCAAGGGAAGGCGGCAGCGGCGTTTTTCCATGCCGTGTCGGGCTGGCGTTCGTTGCCTGTTTCCCGGGCAATCCGCGATACCTACGGCATGTTTGTGTTGAACCGGCAGGGACAAGTTCAGGCCAGCAGTTTGCGCCACAACGCCGGCGTGCAGTGGCGGGGCGACTCCCAAATTACCTGGAAAACTCCGGTATTGCCCCGGTCCGTGAATCAAACCGAACTGGTATATCGGGTGCGTCATATGTATGCGCCTCAAGGCACGGCATTGATGGCAGTTTTTAATCCCGGACCGAGAAAATTTCCCGCGCTGGTGAAAATTGACGGCCGGCGCATGCCCCTGCAGCCAACCTTTCATCACTTTGTGGGCCAGCAGCCAGGGGCTTGGTATAACGGCCGCAACACCTTGTATATACGCACGCGCGGCAATGCCCAGGTCGCGGTGATCTATCGCCCGCCCGCTCACCGTTTTGCTCCGGCGCTCACGCGCCTGCGCCTGCGCCCATTTCTGGTTTCGCTGATTGCGGGCCATTAGAACCTGTCTGACCAATGGTGCGGGTCGGTTTGGGAGAGTTGGCATGCGGCCAAAATTCTCCTGGCTTTATCAGATGAATTCTAAGCACAGGAGTGGAACGCGCCGCGCTTGGGCGAGCGCTTGAGACCCTGCGCAAGGCAAGCCGCCAGCCCGGACGGGGGCGGTCCCATCGCGGCAGGGTATTGACACAAAAATATTTTATAAGTATATTATCGTTGGATTCCGTGCCGTACCCGGCAGTTGTTTCACCCCTGCCGCGACGGCCAACCCCACGCCGAAGGACTTGCATATGACTCTTCCGTTTCACTCTGACCGCGCGAAAACATCGGCTCTCTGCGCTCTGGCCGGGCTGTGGCTGCTGGGCGCGTGCGCCGGCCGCCTGCAGGCCAGCACGCCCCCCGCGGCTCCCGCGGCGCGGGCGCCGTATAACATCGTGCTGATTACGCCCGACCAGGTGCGTGCCACTATGCTGCACACGTACGGCAATGCCTGGCCGGATACGCCCAATATTGACCGCCTGGCGCGGCAAGGCACGCTGTTTCTGCGGGCCTATTCCGCCGGCAGTTGGACCACTCCCTCTTTCGCCACCATTCTGACCGGATTATTTCCCACCGTGCACGGCATGACACTGCCGCCTTACGAAAGCTGCGGAAAATATATCACCCGGCCGATGACCTTCGGCAAAATTCCGCCCGTGCCGGGCTTTTTGCGGCTTTCGCCCCATAAGCCGGTCTTGTCGGAGATGCTGCAAGCGCATGGGTTCACCACCGCGGCCGATGTCGCCAATTGCTGGGCGATTTGGGATCTGGCCACCCGGGGCTGGAACACCTTCAAGTTTTATGCGGGATACCAGCTCCGCGTGCCGGGCCATCCGCATGGCGTGAGTCCGTATTATCTGACCGCGCCCGGAACCACCCGATGGGCGCAAAACTGGATCCGGCAGCACGACCAGCAGCGGTTCTTTCTGTGGGTGCATTACATGGAGCCGCATTCGCCCTACAATGCGCCCGCCCGCTATGACTTGTTCAAGACGCCAGAGGATTATCCCGGCCTGAATGAGCGCAATCACAAGGACAGCGTTCTGCTGCATGCCCTGGCCAAGATGGGCAATCCGCGGGCGATTCAGCGCTTGAAGGAGCTCTATGCCGCCAAGATCCTGTATATGGATCATTATGTCGGCAAGCTGATACATACGATCCGCGCCCTGGGGCTGCGCAAGAACACCATCGTCATCTTCCTCTCCGATCACGGCCAACTGGTCTATTCCCATCCCCGTCACTTCAACACCGACGACCACCGTTCGCTGTATGACACCGATCAGCATGTGCCTTTGATCATGTGGGGCGCCGGCATCCCCGCCGGCAAACGCGTCAACGCCATCGTGGGGCAGTATGACATTGTGCCGACCGTCCTCAACCTGGAGCACCTGCCGGTGCCCAAATATCTGGATGGCAAAAGCCTGCGTCCGCTACTTACCGGGCAAAAACGCCAGGTGCATCGCTATGTCTATGGCGAGGAGACGGCGATCCAGCCACAGTATTCCATCCGCACCCCCCGGTATAAGCTGATCGAAAGCCTGCGCAGCGGCAAAATTCAGTGCTTTAATGATTTGCGGGATCCGGCGGAAAAACACAATATCTGCGGGCTGATCCCGGAAGTGGCGGCGCGCTTGAAAGCGGCGCTGGACCGGCACATCCAGGCCATGATCCGGCAGGCCAAGTCCTATCCCGACTGGCGCAATAATTTATCCCTGGCCGTGCTGCAGCAGCGGGACTCGCGCGGGCTGGAGGCCTTGGCTCCGCACCGGCTGGTGGTTTGGACGCATTCCGGCTCGGCGTTTCAACTCACCGGCCGGCAATGGTCGCTGGCCCGAGGGGATCAAAATTATGGCGGACTGGCCTATTGGACCCGACCCGGCCCGGCCACCCAGTGGAACATCTGGCGTTTTGACACGCCCTTTACCGGCTGGTATGACATTTACATTTGGAATGGCGGCACCGGCAATCCGCGGCAGAAACTGGCCACCGACGCCGATTATACCGTGCGTTTTAAGGGCGGCAGCCTTTCCTATCCCGTGAACCAGAACCTGCATCAGGGGCGCTGGAATCTGCTGGGCCGGTTTTACGATCCCATTTCAGTTGAGTTGACGAACCTCGCCAACGGTCCCGTGGTGGCCGGGGCGGTGAAATTCCAGCGTCTGCAGGCCTTGAGCCGCCGCGGGCCGCGGCGGCCATAAAGCGGAAGGCCGGGCCGGCGTTGCGCGGGAGGCAACCTCGCGTACGCCGGTCTGGCGTTCCGGAGCAGCCCAGTTGGCCTCGGAGCAGAATCATAAAATAATTGAAATATATTTTAAAAATTTTTTGTTGACACGATAAAGGGTTTGCATTAATGTAGGTTCCCATGTGGATTGGTGCTCCCGGCCAAGCCGGAAACGGCGGCGGTGAGTCAGGCGGCGCAGTTAAAAAAGGAGAATCGCAATGACGGTCGCGAACCAGGGTGGACGTTGCAAAAAAATGGGATTGCACCGCGGGCTTGGCATGGCCTTGTTGTTCTGGGCGTGCGCGGCAGCCGCATGGGGGCAGGTCGGATCCCGCGCCTCCATGTATGGCACGGTGCGCGATAGTTCGGGGGCGGTGGTTCCGGGCGTTCGCGTCCAGGCCAAAAATCTGGGCACGAACCATGTGTGGGTCACGGCGTCGAATGCCCAGGGTGAATTCAGCCTGCCCAATCTGCCGATCGGGCGCTATTCCGTCACGGCCCGGCATGCTGGGTTCTCCACGTTCCTCGTGCGAGGCTACGTCTTGCGGGTCGCCCGCAGCGCTTTAATCAATATCGTTCTGCATCCGGGCGCAGTGACCCAAACCATCACCGTACATACCCGGGCGCCCATGGTGGACACCAAGGTCGCCAGCCTGAAGACCACCATCCCGCGCCGGTTTGTCGAACAGCTCCCCTTAATGGACCGCAGCCTTGGGGAGTTGCAGTTTTTAGTGCCCGGAGCAGCTTCGGGAACCATTGGCGGCCTGAGTCTGAATGGCAGCCGCGGCGGACACAGCAACTATGAAGTGAACGGCCTGTCCGTCAATGATCCAGCCTTTACCCAAATGCAGGCGTTTCCGCCCTTGCCCAATCCCGATGCGGTGCAGGAATTCACCGTGATCTCCAATGGATATAGCGCCAAGTACGGGCATGATGAGGCAGGACAGGTCCTGGTGGAAACCCGCTCCGGCAGCAACCGTTTCCATGGCTCGGCTTACGAGTATTACCGCACCCAGCAATTGGATGCCCTGCCACCGCAAACCGTGGGCTTGAAGCGCTCCCAGGTGCCTCCGTATCATCGCAGCATCTTTGGCGGCACGCTGGGCGGTCCGATTCTGAAAAACAAGGCCTTTTTCTTCGTCTCCTATCAGGGCGGGCGCAGCAGCGCCAGCTCCAATGTGGGCGTGCAAAGTTATATTCCCACCATGGCGGAACGGCAGGGGAATTTCTCCGGGGTCGGCTTCCCCATTATTGATCCCACGACCGGCAATCCCTTCCCCGGCAATATTATTCCGCAAAACCGGATTAATCCCATGGCGGCAAAGATACTGCAGACTTTTATGCCGCCGCCCACCCATGAGTTTTCTTTCTCCGGCAGTCCGGTCACAAGCGGAGGCGCCTATGGCAACCTGATCTTTGGGCCCAATACGCGGGGCAGCTCCGATGAATGGCTCACGAAATTGGATTATCAGCTCAATCCCAATGATCATGTGAGCCTAACTTATAATTTGACGCGCGATTCCTCCTACGGAAACGGTGGATTCCCGCTGCTCTATTCCGGTACGAATGATCATGACCAAACATTCAGTTTGGACGAAACCCATGTGTTCACCCCGGACTTGCTCAATGATGCAACGCTCGGCATCTTGCGGTATTCCTTCAATCAGCAGCCGAATATTCCCGGCAATCCCTCCATCACAAGTTTTGGCGCGAAATATGTAATTCCGTCCAACCTACCGCAGCAGTGGTCCATCGCTGTGGACGGGCCGGGGGGCGGGTTCTGCATTTGCACCCCTGGGGTGCTGCACTGGCCGCGTGACCTGGCTGAATTCAAAGACAACATGAGCTGGATTTATGGCAACCAGAGCATGAATTTTGGCGGCAGCGCGCAAGTCATGAAATTCATCAACCATACCGCTTTTGATACCAGCGGTTCATTCAATTTCAACAGCCAGATTTCCGGCTATGGTTTTTCCGATTTTCTTCTTGGCCTGCCGATTAATTTCAGCCAGGGGTCCGGGGGGTACATTCCGCTGCTGGGCCAGTCCTATTCCATGTATTTTCAGGATGACTGGCGCTTGAAGCCGGATTTTACCCTGGATCTGGGCCTGCGTTGGGAGCCAGAGTTTTACGAGCGGCTGCTGAACGGCGAGAACTCCATGTTTATTCCCGGCCAGCAGTCCGTTATATTTCCCAATGCTCCGCGCGGCCTGGTCTATCAGGGCGACCCGGGCGTGACTTCCTATTATCATGCGCCCTACTGGAACGTGTTCGAGCCGAGATTTGGATTCGCCTGGGCGCCCTTCGGAGCCAAGACCTGGTCGGTGCGCGGCGCATACGGTGTCTTCCACAATGCCATGATGATATTCTCGGGAGATAATAACCTTTCCCCGCCGTACGGCTTCGGGGCCAATCTGGTTACCCCGCCCAGTTTTCAAAACCCCTATCAGGGTCAAACCGATCCCTTTCCGTTTAGGCCCGTACTCCCCACCGCGTCGGCGGCGCAGCGCGATGCGGTGACCTTTTCCACGCCCTTGACCGTGGGCGACTTTTTTTCCCAAAACTCGAAAATTCCCACTACCGAACAGTGGAACTTTAATATCCAGCATCAGATTGACCGCAACGACGGAATCCAAATTGCCTATGTGGGGGACCATTCCTACAATGAGCAGACTTTTTTAGGCATTAACACTCCTCTGTATATTCCGGGCCAATCCACGGAAGCCAATCTCAATCAGCGCCGGCCCTACTATCCGAATTTTGCCTCGATTCAGCTGAATCGTCCGGTGGGCTACAGCAATTACAATGCCCTGCAGATCACTTACCGGCATCGTGTCAGCGACGGCCTGACTTCGCTCGTGAATTATACCTGGTCGCACGCGCTGGGCATCGAACAAAATGCCGATATGTCTTATGGCGGGCGGCCGATTAACCCTTTCAACCTGCGCGCCAACTATG
>JAJZKJ010000110.1 GCA_021804195.1 Acidobacteriota bacterium | reverse complement strand
CGATTTATGTTACACCATTGGGGATTGGCCAGAAATCCCAGCAGCAGGGAGCCGACCAGGATGACCGGCAGCGAATACAGAGCCAGCGTGAATATTCCGAACCCGCGGTCAAACCAGCCGCCGCGTTTGACCGCGGCCAACATGCCGCCGGGTATGGCGATGATATACACAAGCAGCAGGGAAATAAGGTTGTAAGTAAGCGTCACCGGCAACCGCTGGGCGATGAGTTTGAGCACCGGCTCGTTGTACTCCAGCGAAGTGCCGAAATGCCCTTCGCATGTACTGCGAAGCCACAATAGATACTGCATCGGCAGCGCAATGGGCCGACCGTTCTTACCAACCAGGTGCAGGCGCCGGGCGATGAATTGCTCCTGCCGCCGTTGCGCCTGCCGGGACTTCATCACGCCTGCGGCGAACTGTCCGCCGGCGGTGGTCAGCCCCGGGGCAAAGCGCACCACGGCAAAAAGAAGAAAAGTCATGCCCAGAAGCGTGGGAATCATCAGCAGCAGACGGCGTAAGATGTATTTGAACATGCGGCCAAACTTTCCCGCGACCGATAGAGGACATGGGGAGACGATGGCGGGGTTGCCATCATCTCGCACACCCTCTTTTTTACCCAGCCAAGCCGCCGGAACGCCGGCATCCAGTGTCCGACTTAGAGCCTATCCGGATAGGCTCTTAATGATATTTCTGCATATCCAGGGGAACGTACCAGTCGCCTTCGTTGACGCCGAAAAATTTATAAGGCCGGGTATTGTGGAACCGGTGATTGATGAAGTCCAGCGTGTAAGCCGTAAATAAAAACGTATACGGCTGCTGGCGGTAGATAATTTTCTGAAGTTTATGCCATATTTTCATGCGTTTGGCGGTGTTTAATTCGCGGCGGCCGGCGGCGATCAATCGGTCGGCCGCCGGATCGTCAAATCCAATGGCGTTGCTGCCCTTGTCCGCGATGCTTTTGGAATCCCATATCTGGTAGGGATCACCCTCGAGCGAGCCGGTCCAGCCGAGAAAAACCGCATCAAATTTCCGCTGGTTGAGTCGATGCACCAATACGGAGAATTCATAAGGCTCCAGGGTCATCCGGATGCCGGCCCGGGCAAACTGCCGCTGTGCATAGGAGGCGATGTTTTCGATAAGCTGGTTCTTGGCCGGCAGGTCGAGCTTGAATTGGAACGGCCGGCCATTGCGCTCCAGAACTCCCTGGGCGTTTTTCCGCCAGCCGGCTTGCCGGAGCAAGGCCCGGGCCTTGGCCCGATCGTAGGGAATCGGCTTGATACGCGGATCATTCTGGGGAGAGAGCGGATTAAACGGCCCGGTAACCTGCACGGCAAGGCCGTGCAGAAAGGTTTTGATTATGGCGTTGCGATTCAGGAGCATGGTCAGGGCGGTGCGGGTGCGGCGGTCTTTGAACATCGGCTTGCGGAGATTCCAGCCGATGTAATCATAACCGGAGGAGGGCAGCAGAAATTTGTAGCAGATATATTTTTTCGTGAACCCCGGCTTTTTGGTGTAGCGGACCCACTGGGAAGGCTGGGGGCCATCTTCGTCGATCTGCCCGGCCAGGAACGATTGCAAGGCGGCCTGGGGATTGGCAATAAAGCGATATACAATCCGGTCAAAGGTGGGGTGAGGCCCCCAGTAATTGGGGTTTCGCACCAGTACAATTTCCTGCCCGCGCACCCATCTATCCAGCATATACGGCCCGCTGCCGACCAGTTTGCCGCCTTCTTCGTTGAACCGGCGGGGATTGGTAAATTTGTAAACATGCCGCGGAATGATCTGGATGCCGCCGACTTCCTCCAGCGCCTTGAAATACGGACGCTTGAAGATGAATTGAACCGTGCGGGAATTTAGCGCCCGGCAGGATTTGACATCATTGAGATACGTTCGCAGCGGCGCGGCATCCACACCGGGATTCATGATGGTGTCGTAGCTGAAGACCACATCCCGCGCCGTGATCGGCGCGCCGTTGCTGAAGCGGATTCCCCGCCGCAGTTTGAAGGTGATGGTCAGGCCGTTGGCTGACTGCCGGTAGCTTTGGGCCAGCCACGGTTCCCATTGAAGAGTATCCGGATTGCGAATAAGCAGCGATTCAAGCACCCAACTCTGCACCGTCATGGCGCCGGCATCCTGCGGAACAAACGGTTGAATTTTCCGCGGCTCCGCGCCCAGATTCAGCACCAACCAGTCGCCGGGGGCGTAGCCGGGCCGGCTGTAAGGATTGTGCGGCGATAGCGGCGGCTGAGGATAGTAGACGTAACGCGTGCCATCGGGGAGAGTTTCGCGGATGTCCCCGGATGTTTGAGTAGCGGAGGCGGCGGAAGTCGAATTCGCCGCTGGTTTAACGGCCCGAAAACCGGTGGTGAACTTGTTGAGCAGTTGCATCTGCTGCAATTGCAACTCGTTCATCCGCTTGATCTGCCGCTGCAAGCTCAGAAGTTTCCGGCCCTGGTAGTTGAACTGTCCCATCGCCAGCGCAACTACGCTGATCACCGCCAGCAGCAGAAGGGTGAAGAAGAAGTCTTTGATGGTAAAACGGTTGTTCATAAAACGGATTTTAACGCGATCGCGGGTCCAACGCATCGCGCAGGCCATCGCCGACAAAATTCAGGCACAACAAACCGATGGTCAACCCCGCGCACGGCCAGAAGATCAGCCACCACTGAATGTGTATGGGATTGATGGCCAGTACTCCAGCGGCGGCGAGATTACCCCATGTAGGCAGGGGCGGCTGCACACCCAGCCCGAGGAAACTCAAAAAAGATTCGGTCAGAATCGCTCCCGGAACGGTCAGAGTCGCGTATACGACCACGGTTCCAATCAGGTTGGGTGTGATGTGGCGGCTGATGATTCGCATTGGACCGAGTCCCAACGCGCGGGCGGCTTCCACAAACGGCTGATCGCGCAGACTCATCACCTGGCTGCGGACCACCCGCGCCATGGTCAGCCAGCTCACCGAGCCGATACCCACCAGCAGGATCAGTAAACCCGCCACCGTTTGGGGCCGGGCGAATCCCAGCGCGCCGATCGCCGCGGTGAGACGATCCAATAAAGCCACGCGCAACAAAATTACCAGAAAAATGGTGGGCAAACCGTAAAGTACGTCCACCATTCGCATCAACAGCGCATCGGTTCGCCCGCCGGCGTAGCCGGCAATCATGCCCACGAGCGCGCCGATGCCCACCGCGATTCCAGCCGAAATCAGACCGATGGTCAGGGAAATGGCGCCGCCGAGAAGAAAACGCGCCAAGAGGTCGCGTCCGAGACGATCCGTACCCATCCAATGCCGCGTGCCGGGCGGCTGGAGAACCGCGGAAAGGCGTTGGCGATTGTAGCGGGTGAGCGTCCAGGGAAGGGTGGTGTAACAAAGCCCGGCGATAATCAAGATACCGATCAAACCGAGGACCGCCGGTCGATTAGCCAGGAAGCGGCGCATAGCCAGGCGAACGGGCGAAGCGGTGGGGACGAGGCGCCGAGCGGCGGTATTGACATCAAGAGCGGTCACCAGGCTGGTCCCCAGTTCATGCGCCAACTCATGCCGGCGACTTTTTGCCCAGGTTAAACGCTTCATGGACGGCGCGAAGCGCCTTTTCCGCGTCTTTCCGGGCCACAATGCAACTAATACGAATTTCGCTGGTGGAAATGTTCTGAATATTTATTTTTTCGTCGGCCAGCGCGCGGAACATGGCGCCGGCGACACCGGTCTGCTGTTTCATACCCACCCCCACCACGGATACCTTGGCCAGATCCTTTTCATAAGTGGCCGCGCCGCCCAGCTCGGCCAGAAGCCGCTCGATCACCGGCTGAAGGTCGGACACGTCTGCGTACTCGACGGTAAAGCTGATATTGGCGGTGCGGTCGTCCAGGACATTCTGGATAATGTCATCGACAATTATTTTTTCATCGGCAACGGCGGTAAATATGCGGGCCACAATACCCGGCCGGTCGGGGACGTTCTTGAGCGTCACCCGCGTGAGATCTTTCTTCAAAGCGCAGCCGGAAACGACAATATGTTCCATGGCTTGGGTCTCCGCGACAATCCAGGTACCCGGTCTCTCGTGGGCGCTGTTGCGCACATGGATGGGGACATTGTATTTCTTGGCGAATTCGACCGCACGGGTCTGCAGGATGCCGGCGCCGACGCTGGAAAGTTCCATCATTTCATCATAACTGATGCGGTCGATCTTGCGGGCGTCGGAAACAATGCGGGGATCGGCTGTGAATATGCCGTCCACATCGGTGTAATTTTCACATACCTCAGCCTGGAGCACCGCTCCGAGGGCCACCAGGGTGGCATTGCTGCCGCCGCGACCGAGCGTGGTGATGTCGCCCTTTTCAGTTATCCCCTGGAAACCGGCAACGATCACGATCCGGCCTGTGGCCAGTTCCTTTTGGATGCGGCGCTTGTCAATTTCACGAATGCGGGCTTTGTTGTGGACGCTATCGGTAAGCAAGCCGATCTGGCCGCCGGTAAGACTGATGGCTTCGTGGCCCTGGGCGTGCAAAGCCATGGCGATCAGGGCGATGGTCACCTGCTCGCCGGTGGCCAGGAGTTGATCCAACTCGCGTTTGGGCGGATTCGGACAGACCCCGTGCGCCAAGTTGATCAATTCGTCCGTGGCATGCCCCATCGCTGAAACCACCACCACCACCTGTTTACCGGCAAGCTTGGCGGCGATGACTTTGCGTGCGGCATCGTGGATTTTCCGGGACGTGGCGACGGATGTGCCACCAAATTTTTGGACGACTATACCCATACGTAATCAGCTCCCGGCCAAAGCGTAGAATATAAGCTTTTTACGTTTTTCGCCAAACTCCCGACGACGTTGCGGCGGCGCGTCCACTTTACTTTTCCGGCAAGCCCCGCGGAGCGGAATACCGGTACACACCCTTGCGCGCCAGACGCCAGGTGAGCAACGGACGAACCACAAACGCGGCGGAAAGATAAATACACCCGATGCCGATGGCCATGACCAGACCCAAGCTGGCAATGCCGCGGTCGCGCGCCAGGGAAAGAAATCCGAAACTGCTGCACGTGACAAAGGCGCACAGCAGCAGCGCTCTTTCGCTGACATCCCAGAACCGCCATACGCGGCGCGGATTGTGCCGGGCTTCGCGGTAGCGGTGCACCATGAACACACCGTATTCATGCCCGGCGCCGATCAGAATGGGCATGGCGAAAAAGTTGGCGAAATTCCATTGCATGTGCAACAGGCCCATCACGCCGACAAGCATGGGCAGCCCCAGGGCGAGCACACTGATGGTCAAAAGCGTCTGACCGAGACGCCGCAGGTCCAGAAACACCAGCAGCACCACCAGCACCAGGGCCATGATCGTGGTCTTGATGAAAGCGTACCGAATTGCCTGTGTGGAATGATACAACTGTACGGCGATGCCGGTCAGATCCGCGCCGGCCGGAACCAGGCCGGGCCGGGCGCCGGTTCCTTCCAGGCATTGCACAAACGCCCTTAAATTGGCCTGGCGCCACAGGTTGTAACGCGGCGTGATGTAAAGCGCGTAAACGCCGTTGCGACTCAGGAAATGGTTGCGGATGGAGGACGGAAGTCGTGAGATATTCAGCGGCGGTGGAACCATCATACGCGCCATTTTTTGAAGCTGTTTCATAAAACGGCGCTGCCAGAGCGTTAAACGAAACGCTATCTGTTGGCGCTGGACCGGATCGGCATGGCGGATCATCGCGGTGAAACGCCAGAGTTGCCGTGCGGCGGAGGCGAAGGGCTGGTTCGGCGCGGTGGGGCGACGGATCTCCACCTTGGAAAAAATTCGCGCCAGCGCGGCGGTCGCCCCGGCAATCCCGGCCAAGTCTCTTTTTGTAACAGGCGCAGGAGAACGCCAGCGAACGCGGGCCAGCGAACCGGCATGGTCGGCAAGAAACCGCTGCTTGGCCTGGGCATTCAGAAGGCTCCGGACGGAGCGAATCGGCGAGGCGTCCCGTGGAGGGCGGCCTTTCAGGCCGCCTTTGTCCTGATTCATCGTTGGAGGGGAGACCCGCCTTCCTTTGGCGTGACTTGCGGTACGCAGCCGGCGTTCAATAGATGCCAGATAGGCCGGTGAATGGGAAAGAACCACCGCTTCCCATGTCGGTATTTTTCGCACCAGTCTGACGGATTGCAATCCGCGTGCCTGGAGGTCCAGCAAGTTTGGATTGAAACGAATTCGCAGCATCAGTGGAAGCAGCGCCAGCAGGAGACCAATCCATACTATTAAACCAATGAAGTTTCGCCAACCGGCGCGCGGCGGCGGGCGATCGTCGGAATAACGGCGGCCGGCATCGACCATTTTCAGGCGTGGGGGAAAGCTCACCAGCAGCGCCGGCAGAACGGTGTAGCCGGCAAGCAGACAAAGCAATAATCCGCCCCCGGCGATGATTCCCAGTTCCGCATCGCCCCGAAAATGGGTGAACCGGGCGACCAGAAATGCGCCCGCGGCGCCGGCGCAGGCGGTTAAAATCGGCGGACTGACATAGCGAAAAACCCTTGCCCATACCGCGCTGTCGCGTTCGTAGCACCGGACTTCGCGGCGGTAGCGAACCAGTATCTGAATCAGATAATCCATGCCGATGCCTATCAGCGCAATCACGAACACGGTGGAAAGCAGATTCAGTTGCCCCACCACCAACGTGGCGTAGCCGAAAGTCCAGGCAATGGCGATGGCCAGCGTAAGCCCGGCCGCCAGCGCCAGCCGAACGGAGCGGAGCATCAGAATCAAACCGGCCAAAACGACGAGCATGGCCAGCGCCTCGGCCCAGTCCGTGTCGTGGGTGGTAATGCGCATCTCATCGGCGGCCAGAACCGGACGGCCGGTCAAGCCCACCCGGAATTGTGCATGAAAAGGCGCCGCGGCCGCGGCCACGACCTTGCGAATTTTCTCCAGGGGAGCGGAAACGGCGGCAAGGGAATCGAAGTGGAAACGGGGATAAACCTTGATGAGCAACAAATGATCGTGCGGATGATTGCGCGGCGTGAAGTAATAGTAGCCCCGGGACGCGGGCGTGGGAGCGGCGGGGGATGCCAAAGAATGTAAATTCTGGATTTCCCGCCCCATGAA
>JAJZKJ010000109.1 GCA_021804195.1 Acidobacteriota bacterium | reverse complement strand
TATCAGGGGCGGTGAATTTGGCCGCACGGTGTACTCGCAGGGGGTGTTAACGGTTGACAACTATGGCCGCGACCATCACCCGCGGTGCTTTACCACATGGATGGCCGGTGGCGGCGTTCGTGGCGGCATCACCGTCGGCGAAACCGACGACTATTCTTACAATATTGTGCGCGATCCGGTGCATGTGCACGATATTCATGCGACCATGCTTTATCTGATGGGCATCAATCACAAAGACTTTACATACAAATATCAGGGGCGGTATTACCGATTAACGGATGTGGCGGGTAAGCTCATTCAGTCTGCATTGGCATAACGATTGGAAGGCTCGATAATGTACATATTGGCCGCTACAAATTGGGTGCTCTTTTTCGGGCACTTCCATATTCTGCTGCTCCATTTGCCCATTGGCATGCTGCTGCTGCTGGCGGCGCTGGAGCTTCTGGGGCGATTCAACCGCTTTAAGCGGGTGCGGGAAGCCCGCGGCCCGGCCCTGACACTCGCTGCGCTTAGCGCCCTGGCAACGGCGGTATGCGGCTGGCTGCTGGCCTCGGCCGGCGGCTACAACGCGACGTTGCTATTTTGGCACCGCTGGCTCGGTACGGCCGTGGCCGCGCTCTGCTGCGCAGCATGGTTGGCCTGGCGGTTTAACCAGTTGATCGTTTATCAATGTGGGCTATGGGCCGCGGTAGCTGTGCTGCTGGTTGCCGCACACTTCGGCGGCTCTTTAACGCATGGAAGCGGCTATTTAACCGAGTATGCTCCCCAGTTCATCCGGCGGTTTATGGGCAATGCGCCCCGTAATCAAACCCCGCGGCAGATCGTCTCCGACCCGGAGCGCCTCGTGGTTTACCGCGACATAATCTCTCCCATTTTTACCACCGACTGCATAACCTGCCACGGGCCTGACAAGCAAAAGGCCGGTCTTCGGCTTGATACCTTCGCAGCGCTGATGAAGGGTAGTCACGATGGGCCGGTCATTGCAGTCGGCAAGCCAGACCATAGCGTGCTGGTGCAACGGCTGATGCTGCGTGCCGGCGACCGGCACCGAATGCCGCCGGCAGGTAAACCGGGTCCTACCAATGATCAAATAGCCCTGATTCGCTGGTGGGTTCGCAGCGGCGCCAAACCGCTGGCAACAGTTGCGCAGCTGCCGCAAACGTCAGGCGTAGCCGATATTCTCGACAAACTTTATCCATCGCCTGATGCGCTTAAGCCTTTGCCAAGGGCGCAGGCGTTGGCGTTGGCAACCAAAATCGCCGCGCAAGAGCATGTCGTCATACGCCCTGAAACCGCAACATCAAAATGGTTGGATTGCAACGCGAATTTGCATAAGTCCTTCTCCGATGCGCAAGTCGCAAATTTGCTGCCCCTGGCCGCAAATTTGCGATCGCTCAATTTGGGGCGAACTCTCGTAAGCGATGCCGCCATGGCCGCGGTTGGAAAAATGACCAATCTTCATCGTTTATCGCTCGACAGTACGGCTATAACCGATGCAGGATTAAAAAAGCTGCGACACCTCCGCCGCCTGTCGTACTTGAATCTCTACGACACCAAAGTGAGCGACGCGGGCTTAACATACCTGCGTCAAATGCCGCGTCTCCGCCATGTTTACCTGTGGCACACCTCGGTAACAACTGTTGCGGCGGGTCAATTCAGCAAGACGATGACCGATACCGATCAAATCAATCGCTGGGATGCCGAGATAGCCCGCCTGCAGCGGCACATTGCCGACGCGCGGGTGCAGGTACTGCTGGGCGCTGGATCGTCGGGCGCAAAAGTTGCGGTGGCTGCCGCGACCGCAAAGCCCATCAACATGTTCTGCCCCAACAGCGGCCGGCCGATAGATCCGAAAATAACAGTGGTCTATAACGGAAAGCTCATCGGATTTTGCAGCAGCCATTGCAAAGAACTGTTTTTGAAAAATCCAAAGCCTTTTCTGGTGAAGCTGGGGCTTACGGCCGCGTTAAAACAATAAGGCACGCTGGTAAGTTCATGCGGTGATGCCATACAAGCGATCCCGGCATATCGAACCCCTGTTGCTTTGCATCCCGGCGCATATAAAACCCTGTCATTCATGGCGCGATGTTACGCGAACCCAAACCGCTGCCGTGAACCGCGCCGCGAGGCAATGGTGCTCCGCAACGCCGACATGCTGCCATTACAGTTCCAGTCCGCAACAATACTGTGGCGGCCCTCGGCGATTCATTGACGCCGAGCAATTCTCGTAGTAGTAAAAGGTTTATGTTGAAGCAACTGCTCAATAGCGCTCAAGATCACATGCGATCTCAATTGTTGCGCGAGGCTGCCGAGGAGCCTCTGCGGCTGGAGCTTTTAAGCATCGAACAATTGGAGCAGCTGGCCCGGGAGCGAGCGGGCGAGCATGTGCTGCGGCCCGGGGCCGGTTCAGAAATACTCCTGGTGCGGTTGGCCGACAATCAGCGGGTTTTGCAAGATACCTACCATTTGATTACAGCGGCGGTGAATGCCGGACAGGCCATCGCACCGGCCTCGGAATGGCTGCTCGATAACTTTTACATACTCGATGAGGAGATTCGCCTGATCCGGCGACATTTGCCGCGTGGTTATGCCCGGCAGTTGCCGGTGCTGGCGATGGGGCCGCAAAGGTTGCTTCCGCGAATCTATGACATGGCCTTATGCCTGATAAGCCATCTGGATGGCCGTGTGGATACCGAAGCGATGTCGCGCTTCATCGCTGCCTATCAGCAAACACGCTCGCTGACATTGGGCGAACTTTGGGCGCTGCCGATTATGCTGCGGCTGGCACTGGTGGAAAACATGCGCCGTGTCGCCGGGCGCATAGCGCAGTCGCGTCACGATCGCAATCTGGCAAACCACTGGGCGGATGAACTCATTGCCGCCGCCGCCAAAAGCCCGGATCACACCATCGTAGTGCTGGCCGATATGGTCAAGTCTAATCCGCCGCTCACCAGCGCCTTTGTCGCAGACCTTGTGCGGCGACTGCAGGGGCAAAGCTCGTCGCTGGTGATGGCGCTCGATTGGGTGCAGCAGTTGGCGGTGCGAGCCAGCGAAAGTCTGGAACGCCTGGTACAGCAGGAGAGCCAGCGCCAAGCCGCCGATCAGATATCCATGGGTAACTGCTTTGCCAGCCTGCGATTCATAGATGCCACCGACTGGATGAAATTTGTCGAAGGGCATAGCGTCATCGAACAAAGGCTCCGAAGCGACCCGGCCGGCCTTTACGCGCAGGCCGATTTTCAGACGCGCGACCGTTGCCGGCACGTCATTGAAGACCTGGCCCGCCGCGGAAAAATAGATGAGCTGGCCGTCGCCGAAAAAGCTCTGTTACTTGCTCAATCGGCAGTAAAGGATTTCGGTGTAAATAGCCGTCAGGCCCATGTGGGGTTTTACCTGATAGATCAGGGCCGTCTAACGCTTGAAGGCGCGCTTAAGGCGTACCCGCCGCTACGGGCGCGGCTGCAGCGTATGGTGCTCAAAAATCCGCTGCTTGCGTACCTGTCCGTTGCCGCAATTCTCACGCTGGCGCCTGTCGCCTTGCTTTTGCGGCCAACGGTTGAGAGTGGGATGGCGCTGTGGTGTCTTGTCATTCTTGCATTGTTGGCCACGCTGGTGATAAGCCAAGGGGCGTTGGCCGTCGTCAATGAGCTGGCCACGCGCCTGATTCCGGCACGATTGCTGCCGCGGTTGGATTTTGAGCACGGCGTGCCCGATGACTGCCGCACACTGGTGGTCATTCCGAGCATGCTGGAAGACCCCGGCGAAGTACGCAATCTGCTGGAGCAGCTTGAAGTGCGTTTTTTAGCCAACCGCAATCCGAACTTGCTGTATGCGTTGCTTACCGATTATTGCGATGCGCCGCAGCAGATTATGCCCGAAGACGAATCGCTGCTGCGTCAGGCGGTTGAAGGTATAGAGCAGTTGAACCAGCGTTATGCTCAAGGCAACATCGGCCCGTTTTGTCTGTTTCATCGTCCACGACATTTTAATGAGCGTGAAGGCGTCTGGATGGGCTATGAGCGCAAGCGCGGCAAACTTGCCGAGACTATGGAATGGTTGCGGGGCGGCGCTCAAGATCGCTTTTTGACGGTAATCGGTGATGCGGAAGTTTTGGCCGGTGTGAAGTTCCTCATTACGCTTGACGCTGATACGCAATTGCCCCGCGGAACGGCAATTAAACTTATCGGCACGATGGCGCATGTTCTCAATCGTCCGCAAATAGATTCTAAAACAGGCCTGGTGCGCCGTGGTTATGGCATTCTGCAGCCTCGGGTAGCGGTGCATTTGCCCGCATCCCGGCGGTCGTGGTTTGTAAGGCTTTTTGGCGGCGATGCCGGACTGGACCCCTACACCCGGGCGGTTTCCGATGTTTATCAGGATTTATTCGGCGAGGGTTCATTTGTCGGTAAAGGCATTATTGACATAGATGCCTTTCATACGGTGCTGCATAAGCGATTTCCCGAAAATCGTATTCTGAGTCACGACCTGCTTGAGGGCTGCCACGTGCGCTCCGGCCTGGTAAGCGACGTACAGTTGTTTGAAGAATTTCCTTCGCATTTTACCGCCGATGTCAACCGCAGGCATCGCTGGATACGCGGCGATTGGCAGATTGTCGACTATTTACTTCCTTGGGTGCGCGATATGACCGGTCGGCGACTGGGCAATCGGCTTTCGGCTCTGTCGCGCTGGAAAATATTTGATAACTTAAGACGCAGCCTCTGGCCACCGGCGGTGGTGGCGCTCTTCGCCTGGTTGTGTCTGGGGTTAGGGCCTTCATGGGCGTGGGCATTGGGGCTTCTGGCAGTGGTGTTTGCGCCGCTGTTGTTGTCGAGCGTTTTTGACCTGGCGACCAAAAGTTCAGACCTGCCTATCAACCTGCACTTGAACTACTGGGCTGCAGGTTTGGCCAGTCGGCTTACCCAAGGCTTTTTATTGATTGTGTTTGCCGGATTTGAGGCTGTGATATGCCTGCAGGCTATCGGTCAGACACTCACGCGACTACTTTTTACACGGCGGCATTTGCTGCAATGGCGCAGCAGCGGTCTGGTGGCCCGCGGCGTACGGCATGACCTGTCGGCCTTCGTGCTGGGCATGTGGGTTGCGCCTATCTTGGGCGCTGGACTGGTGCTTTGCACATGGCTTATTGGCGATGGCAAGCCGCTTTTGGCCGCCGGGCCATGCCTGCTTTGGATACTTTCACCTGTGGCCGCGTGGCTCCTGAGCAGGCCGCTCGACGAGTCACGCAGCAAGTTGGACGCAAAAACGCAACAATTTCTGCGGGCGCTGGCGCGGCGCACCTGGCACTTCTTTGAAACGTTTGTTGTCGCTGAAGATCACTTTCTACCGCCCGACAATTATCAGGAATATCCGAAAGAAAAGATCGCGCACCGCACCTCACCTACAAATATCGGCTTGGCGGCACTTGCGAATTTGGCGGCGTTCGACGCCGGCTGGATCAGCGCCGGAACGCTGCTTTTTCGTACGCGCGCCATGTTCGACACGATGGACCGCCTAACCCGCTATCGCGGCCATTTCTTTAATTGGTACGACACGCAAACGCTTGAACCTCTGTCGCCGCTGTATGTTTCTACCGTTGACAGCGGCAATCTGGCGGGGCATCTGCTGGTGCTTAAATCCGGCTTCGACGAAATGCGGGCGACTAGCCCGCTGCCGCAGCGCTGGGCGGCCGGCCTGGGCGATGTGCTGCTGATTATTAAGGATAGTATGGCTGCTGACGCGCTCGGCGCGGCATCGGGGCAGTTATTGGCGGATGCATCGCCCGGCGCACAAGTCCGACAATTGGAGCAGCTTATTGAGCAGATGAGCGCTTGCGATGATGCGTCCCTGCCGGAAAGTGTTCATGCACTGGAGCAGTGCGTTAAGCTCTCCGCCGCCGAAGCGCACGCGGCTGACGCCGCGAGCGGAGCATCCTCCAATGTACGCGGTTGGATTGAGATGTTGTCCAAACAAGCCGCGGATTTGCGCGAGGACCTTGTCTGGCTGGCACCGTGGGTTAAGTTGCCGCCGCCGCCGGATATGTCGCCCGCCGATGCCGAGATGGCTGGTCTGTGGCGGGAGCATTCGCGGCATTACCGTGCGCTGAATCAAAATGTGGGCTTGTCTGACTTAGCCATCGCTTGTCAGGCGGCGCTCGATTCGTTGCCCGGGCTCCATGCGGCGGCAATCGAGCCGCAGTACCAGCAGTGGCGAGACCAATGGGAATCCGCCTTGCGACTGGGGCTGCAGCGATTGCAGTCGCGACTCAACGACTTTGATCGTTTGGGGCGGCGCGCCGCCATCTTGGCGCAGATGGACTTCAAATTTCTATATGATACTGAACGAAAACTTCTCTCCATCGGCTTTCGTGTTTCTGACAATGCTTTGGACAAAGGCTTTTACGATCTGCTGGCATCCGAGGCGCGGCTTACAAGTTACGTCGGCATTGTGCAGGGGCAGTTGCCGCAGGAGCATTGGTTTGCACTCGGGCGGCCGGTGACAGGGCGCTCCGGTCAACTCGCGTTGTTGAGTTGGAGCGGTTCAATGTTTGAATACCTGATGCCGCAGCTCGTCATGCCTCAGTTCGCGGGCACTCTGCTCGATCAGACGATGCAGGCTGTGGTTGACCGCAACATAAACTACGCCAATGATCGCGGCATACCCTGGGGCGTGTCCGAATCAGGGTACAATGCCACCGACGCACAACTTAATTATCAGTATCGCGCCTTTGGCGTGCCGGGCCTGGGCTTTAAGCGGCGGCTTTCGGAAGATGTGGTCATTGCTCCCTACGCTTCCATGCTGGCGCTGCTGGCTTCGCCTCAGCGGGCTGCGACGAATCTATTGCGACTCAAGCAGGATGGGCAAATGGGCCGCTATGGCTTCTATGAAGCGATAGACTACACCGCAAGCCGGGTGCCGGAGCCGGGTACTCCCGCGACTGTGCGCTCGTTTATGTCGCACCATCAAGGCATGGGCCTGCTGGGAGTTATGTCGTTTTTGTTGCACGAGCCGATGCAGCGGCGATTCTCGGCCGATCCGCTGTTGCGCTCCGGTGAATTGCTGCTGCAGGAAAAGATTCCGCGGGTAGCCGGCATTTTTCCGCATTCCTCGGAGGTTGCTGAGTCGCAATAGATTCGT
>JAJZKJ010000108.1 GCA_021804195.1 Acidobacteriota bacterium | reverse complement strand
TACGACGCCATAAAAGAAGTCGAAGACCAGCGAGGTGGAGGTGATGTTGACCACCGATGGCAGGACCCTCTTGTAAACCTCAATTCCGTCCTGTTCCTCGGTATTGCACACTGGTGCGGTCTTGGCCTCAACCAGTTCGAGCGGCGCGGCCGATCCGCGCGGACCCACAAACGAAAGATCGCGTAGGCTGCGGTGCGTAAGATGGCTGGTGACGAACCAGAATCCACCCACCAGCAGAAGGACCATGACGACGTAACGTGGTTTCATGGCTTTGAAGACCTGTATACCTTCCTGCAACAAATAAAGCCATCATGCCGGAAAAGCAAGCGGATGGCACGGCTTATCCTTCTCTTTTCTATTTTAAAGACGGGAATGCTGGCGATTGGGCGCTTTCGGCCTCGAGGCGCGGCCAGAGGGCCTGGACCTGGGCACGAAGGCTGGCCAGATCGCCCGCATTGTCAAGGACATAATCGGCCTGGGCTGCCTTTTCGGCATCGGGAATCTGATGGGAGAGACGCATGCGGGCGTCGGCTTCGGCGGCCTGGCGCGCAGGGCCAGTTGGCGCGATGCGGGCGGCGTAGCGGGCAATCTTGATCTCATCGGGCGCGGTGACGACGATGACGCGGTCGATGCGGCGGCGCCAGTCGGCCAGCACGCTCTCCTTTTCGCCGCGGGCGCGGGCGTCGCGAACGACTTCGAAGATGAGCGCCGTCTCGACGACGGCCACGGCCAAGGGATCGCGGGCGAAGACCTGGTCCATCCAGACGCGCTGGGCGTCGATGACCGCCGGGTGGATGATGGCGTTCAGCTCCTGCAGGCGGCCTTCGCCGAAGGCAAGCTGCGCCAGGCGCGGGCGGTCGAGGCGGCCGTCGTCGGCGGCGACTTCAGGGCCGAAGCGGCGGACGATTTCGGCGTAGACGGCCTGGCCCGGCTCCATCATCTCGCGGCCCAGCTCGTCGGCCTCGATGAGATGAGCGCCGAACTCGCGCAGGATGGCGGCAACGGTGCTCTTGCCGCTGCCGAGACCGCCGGTGAGGCCTACGCGCAGCATGCGGCGAGGGGCCTCGGGCGGGATTTTGCGGCGGATTGGAAGCGGCGTACCAGAATGTGGAATGGGCGGCGGTCGAGAATGCCGTATTTGACTGGAAACGAAATTGCCTGCAAAAAATCCGTGGGAAAGAAAAATATTTCAGGGGGGGTGGGTGTGCGGCTAGCTGGCGGCAGAATCCGGCGGGTTGGCAGCCCGCGAAGCTGATTCTGATTCCGGATTCCGATGGTCATGAGGGCGGTTTTCATTTCTATTTGCATTATGCGTCATCGGGTGAAAATTATCTGCAAATGGGTTGGCGGTGAGGTTGGCGCTGGGTGAAGTGATGGGGCGGTTGGCTGGGGTTTGAGAGGCAAGTGAAGGATTCCTCAATGCGCGCCAAGTTTGTGGAGGCGAATGGGAATGTACTGCCATGACGTTGCACCGCGAAGGCTCTTGAGCATCCGGTCCTGCGATGCAGTGATTTGCGCCAACCGCTGAGGAGTCTTTTGAGCTTGGTATAAGAACGGGCCTGGCCAGATTTTCGACAAGGTGTAGACGCCATTACTGAAATTTCATCGGTCCCGGGCTGAGCTCGCCCACCTCGCCACGCTCAATGCGCTCCAGGAATGCGCGCGCCAGCCTGCGCTCCCCCGGATGGCTTTCGCCGTGAATCGAACACAGGTCGAGGAACTCGTCAACGAGCGCGTTCCGCCGGCCGGTCCGCGCCGAGGCCGATTGCAGGGCGAGGGCCAGTTCGCGCAGGCGCGCTGCCTCGGGCCAGCCACCCGTTTCCGTATCGCCGCCGGCTCCTTCGTAATCTGAAAACAATCCCCTGCGCCCCCGGGCGCACTCGTCCAGGCAGTGGAGCAATTGCTCGGCGAAGGCATTCGCCGCCGCGTCAATGGGATCGGAGTCCGCGCCGAAATCGATTGTGCCGCCGGAGTCCATGGGCTACTCTTTGCTCCATTTCAAGGGTTTCACTTTACTATAGCCGTTTCCTGGCGCCAGCCGGGCGAGAGCGTAAATCAGGCAAACGGCAGCCGGCTTTCGCCAATCCAGAACCGGTTGCTCCACTGCGTAAGCAGGCCAACGGGCCGCAGCGCCAGCCGCGCCTGCGCTTCCTGCCATGGCCCGGAAAACCGCACCGCGGCGGGCAGCCGCCGGTAGATATGGGGCAGGACGCGCAGAGCGCGCCGGGCTGAGCTGGGGTCTTCTTCGAGGGCGAATTCTTCGCGGAAGCGCGGCGGCATCCATGCGGCGGTGAGGGCGCGATACCAGTGCGGCGGATGGAGCCAGGAACCGGCTCCGGTCATCAGGCTGTGCGCAATGGCGCGCGCGCCGGCGCTCACGCCCAGCGCGTCCGAAGCGTGCATGGCCTGGTTGTAGGCAACAAAATTATCCCAGCTCTGCGGCAAGGCGTGGGGAGGAATGCCGAAGAGTCCGGAGAGCGTGCGGCTTTCCGCGTAGTACTGTTCGCGCTCGGCGGCGGTGAGCGGCGGCAGGACGGCTTCATAGGCGATCACGGCGCTTTCAACCAGCGTGGCGTAGACCCAGCGCAGGGCGGCCACCTCGTTGGCCCGGTAATGCGAGCCGCGAGCATAGGCGGCCACGGCTTGCGGCAACTGGCCGCGAATGCGCGCGTGCAGCGCGTAGAGATGGCGCGCGGAGTTGGTGGCCTGGGCAAGCGTTCCGAAGACCATGGTGAAGACGATGCGGAAGGTGTTGTGGAAGCGGGCGATGGGGCGGTCAAGCACGGTGGAGTGTTCGGCCAGGGCCGCCGCCACCCAGGGATGGGCCAGTTGCAGCAACGCGGCGCGGCCGGCACCCAAAAACAGCGCCGACTCGCGGTTGATCCTCCAGGTGATCGATAGCGGGCCGAAGAGACCGGCTTCCGCGCCGGCCGCCTGGCGCGCAACCGCTTCCAGCAGGAGCGTGCTGTCCTGCGCGGAGACGAAAGCGTCCGGATTGCGGCTGGGCGAAGGCTCCATGTTCACATCTACCAGTGTGCACCGGCCGCGGCTGTGGCGCGCGATGGCTACAATCGAAACAGGCAATGATTTCCTACCTCTATCTCGGGCGCATGGGCTACGGCGAGGCACTGCGGCTGCAGGACGAGCTGGTGGAACTGCGCCAGCGGAACCGCATCGGGAATGTTCTGCTGCTGCTGGAACACCCGCCAGTGCTGACGCTGGGCCTCAACGCACAGCGCGCCAACGTGCTGGCCTCGGCGGAGCTACTGGCCCGGCGAGGCGTCAGCGTCCACGAGATCAACCGCGGCGGCGACGTAACCTATCATGGCCCCGGGCAGCTTATCGGCTACCCGATCTTCGACCTGCGCAGCCTGCGCAATGCGCAGGGAGGCCGATTGGGTCCGGTGGACTTTGTGCGCCAGATGGAAGAGGCGCTGATGCGGCTTTGCGGCGTTTACGGCGTACGCGCCGGGCGCATCTGCGGCCTGACCGGCGTCTGGTGCGGCGCCGCAGCCGAAAATGTCTGTACGCCAGCGGCTTCCAGGGAACAGCTTTCCGCGGAGTCGCGGAAGATCGCCTCGATTGGCATTCACGTGGCGCGGGGGGTTACATCGCATGGCTTTGCCTTCAATGTGACGACCGATCTGCGCGATTTCGAGCTGATCACTCCATGCGGCATTGCGGGCTGCCGGATGACGAGCCTGGAGCGCGAGGTGGACGCGCAGGCAAAGCCGCTGCCGGCTCTTGAGGCCGTGGCCAATGAAGCGGCGCGGCAGTTCGGTTTCGTCTTTGGGGCGCAGGTGCTTGCCGTTGAAAGCCTGGCCGCGTTGCGTGCCCAGGCGGAAGAGGCGCCCGCCGCGGAACCGGTCTTTCCCGCCGCGGACACGCCGCTCCAATATCCGCCGGAACTGGAACGTCTGCTCAAAAAGAAGGAGCGGCCGGTGCGCGCCTGAGCGGCTGGCGGCCGCCAACCGCCCTATGCGGCGGGATTTATAATCCGGCAGGAAGCGGCCGCGAGGCTGCTATGTGTCTGTAGCGCAAGCCATTGAGAGGAATACATGCCAACCGACGTTGTGATGCCGCAGATGGGCGAGTCCATTACCGAGGGCACCATTACCAAGTGGCTCAAGAAGGTGGGCGACACGGTCGCGCAGGACGAGCCGCTGCTGGAGATTTCGACGGACAAGGTGGATGCGGAGATTCCCGCGCCGGTGGCCGGCGTGCTCAGCGAGATCCGGTTTGCGGCGGGCGACACGGTTGGGGTGAATACCGTGATTGCGGTCATCGGCGGCGCGATTGCCGCGGAAGCGCCTGCGCCAGCCAGGGTGGAAGCCGTTGCCCCGGCAACCGCTGGCGGGCCGGCGCCCGCGCATCGCGAGCAGCCGGCAGTGGCGCAGGAGCCGGGCGGGCGCGTTCGCTCGTCGCCGCTGGTGCGCCGCATGGCGCGGGAAAACCAGATTGAGCTGAACGGGATTCCAGGCTCAGGCGCGGCCGGGCGCATTACCAAGGAAGATATTCTCGGCTATCTGAAGGCGCGCGGGGCCGGCGGCGCCGCAGCCGCTGCACCGGTGCCGGTTCCCGCTCCGCCGCCGCTGGCTGGCGAGCTGGTTCCCATGACCCGGATGCGGGCCGTCATCGCCGAGCGCATGGTGGAGAGCAAGAGGATCGCGCCGCATGTTCACTCGGTGTACCGGATCGACCTGACGCGCATTGCGCGGCTGCGCGAGCGGGCGAGGGAGCGCTTTGAGCAGCGCCACGGCGTAAAGCTCACGTACATGCCGTTTATCGCGGCGGCGGCCATCCAGGCGCTGCGCCGGTTTCCCATCGTTAACGCCTCGCTGGAGGGCACATCGATCCGCTACCACGCCAATATCAACCTGGGCATTGCGGTGGCGCTGGAGTGGGGGCTGATCGTGCCGGTGATCCGGCAGGCCGAGCAGCGCAGCTTTGTGGACCTGGCGCGCACGATTGCCGACCTGGCGGGGCGCGCGCGCGCCAAGAAACTGCAACCGGAGGAGACTGGCGGCTCGACCTTCACGCTGACCAATTCCGGCGTGTTTGGCGACGAGTTCGGCACCCCCATCATCAACCAGCCGGAGTCGGCGATTCTGGCGATTGGCGCGCTGAAGAAAGAGCCGGTGGTGCTGACCGACGCCGAGGGCAATGACACCATCGCCATCCGGTCGATGCAGCACTACTGCCTGGGCTTCGATCACCGGCTGATCGACGGCGCGGACGCGGGGAAGTTCATGACGGAGTTCAAAAAGGGGCTGGAGAGCTGGGAGCAGGAGCTTGGCTGAAAAGATGCCGGGCGTGGCAAGACGGAACCACTGGCTTTCTCCATTGTCGCCGCGCCGGTTCCTGAGCGGGCTTGATTCGCGCCGGGCCATCGCGCACCGATGCCGTAAACTGGCACTTGGAAAGCCCCATGTCAACACGTCCCTGCCGGGTTGAAATTCGCACCCAAGCCGTTGAGCATAATTATCGTTTTCTCCAGCGACTGGCCGCTCCGGATGCGGATCTTCTGGCCATCGTCAAGGCCGATGCCTATGGTCATTCGCTGGCGCTTTGCGCGCCGGCCGCGGTGCGCGCGGGAGCCCGTTGGCTGGGTGTTACCAGCGTGGAAGAGGGAATTGCCGCCCGCGCAGTCTGTCCGGGCGCCGATACCCGGGTGCTGGTGATCGGCGGCGTCTTTCCCGGCCAGGGCGGGGCTGTGATGCAGCACCATCTGACGGTCGTGGCCTGGGAGCCGTGGCAACTGGACGAACTGCGGGCCGCGGCAAGCGCCGCCGGAGCGCTGCCCGGGTCGGTGCCTGTGCACCTGGAGATTGACACCGGCATGAGCCGCCAGGGAGCGAGTCCCGAGGCGCTGGCGGCGCTTTTTACATGGTTTGCGCCGGCTTCTCCGCTGCGGCTGGAAGGCGTGATGACGCACCTTTTCGCCCCGGACGAGGCCGGTGGGCAGGTGACGGCCGAGCAGCTTGCGCTTCTCAACCAGATACTCGGCCGCATCGCCTCCGCCGGCCTGTTTGCGGAGTGGCTCAATGTGGGCAATTCAGCCGCGCTGCTGGCGGGGCAGGCGCGCACCATTGGGGATCTTGCCGCCACCCACGGCATGAAGGCCATGCTGCGGCCGGGCCTGGCGCTCTACGGGCTTGTTCCGCGCTTCGATCCGGACTTCGACCAGGAGCCGGCCGCGTTGGTTGCGGCGCGCGCCGCCCTTCAGCCCGTGCTCAGTTGGAAGTCCGCGGTTGTTGGCGTGCGCGCGGTTCCGGCAGGCGCCGTGGTGGGGTATAACGGCACCTTTGTGGCCACCGAGCCGATGCGCCTGGCGCTGGTGGCGCTGGGCTATGCCGACGGCCTCGATCGCAAGTTGGGCAACCGCTTCAGCCTGCTGGTGCGCGGCGAGCGCGCACCCGTGGTGGGCCGCATCAGCATGGACCAGAGCGTGCTGGATGTGACGGAGATTTCCGGCGTGGAGGCGGGCGATGAGGTGGTGATCCTGGGGACGCAGGGCAGCGGATGCATTACCGCTTTCGATCATGCCGACGCCACGGGGACGATTCCGTGGGAGGTTTTTACGCGCATCGGGCAGCGGGTGCGGCGCGTTGCCGTATAAGGGGCCTGGGCGGGAAGATTATCTTGAAGATTGAGCGTGCGCTATCTCCGGCGCCGGAGCGCAAATGCCGGCCGCGCATTCCACCGCTGCGATCATGGCCTCGGTGCCGATGCACGAGTTCAGGAGCATGTGGTAAAGACTGCGGGCGCACCAATCCTGCTGGTAAAACTTGCGGATGACGGCGGCGCGGCGGCGATCGTGGGCGGCCAGTTCCTGTTCGGCGCGGTTCGCCTGCTGCGGATAGTTGCGCATGAACCATTCCTTTTTGGCGCTGGCGGTGGCGTAGACGAAGATGTGGAAGCAGCCCGGATGGCCAGCCAGCGCGCAGGCTGCCCCGCGGCCCACCAGCACGCAGTTGCCCGCTTTCGCGGCCTCCCGTATCTCCTGATGGATGAGCGTGAACATGCGCTGGGAGTCGAATAGCCGTTCGTCAAACGGACCGACGGTGGAATATGACGTGTCCTGCCAGAAGATCTTGCCGTACCGGTAATACCAGGGGTCGAGCCGCTCGTCAAAGCGGGCAGCTACC
>JAJZKJ010000107.1 GCA_021804195.1 Acidobacteriota bacterium | reverse complement strand
CGATCTGCGAAACAGAGAACCGCAATTGCCGCTTCCGCGTCTTAAAATATGGACTCGGCACTTGCGTGCTAGAAAGCTCATCCCGTTATGCCACCACTGACCCCAGGCCAAGGCGCCTTTACTGAATTTCTCAGCCAATCCGGACCCGTCGCCAAGGCGGTGCTGGTGATTCTGCTCGTGCTCTCGGTGATTTCGTGGGCCATTATGTACCGCAAAAGCCGGCTGTTCCGGCGCATGCGGCAGCAGTCCCGGCGGTTTCTGAAGGCCTTTCACAAGGCCGGAAGAATGTCGGAAATCCACACGGTGGCGGAAACCTTCCGGCCGGCGCCGATGGCCGAGATTTTCGAGGCCAGCTATGAGGAATGGGTGCGGCAGATGGCGGGCGGGCGCAGCCTGATGGCGGTGGAACGCGTGATCCGCGCGGCGGTGACCGAGCAGATCACCTATCTGGAATCGGGTTTGAACTGGCTGGCGACGATTGCCGGCGCCAGCCCGTTCATCGGGCTCTTCGGCACGGTGTGGGGCATCATCAACGCCTTTCACGGGCTGGGAGCGGAGGGCGCGGCGACGCTGCGGGCGGTGGCGCCGGGCATTTCCGAAGCCCTGGTGACGACCGCCGCCGGTTTGTTTGCCGCGGTGCCGGCGCTGATCGGCTATAACGCGCTGTCGCACCGGGTGCGGGAGTTTGCCGCCGGCAGCGATGAGTTCGGGCTGGAACTGCAGAACCGCATGGAAGAACTGGCCGCCAGCGGCGCGGTCAGCGAAGCGGCCAATGTCACATTGCATGCCCGGGGACGCGATTGATGTGGCGCAGGGATCAGCATCGCGGAGCGGCGCTGGAATCCGCCCGGCCCTCCCCACGCATCAACTTCGCAGGCCGTGGATGGCGCGCGCATTCCACCGGGCACTGCCCGCTTCTCTTGCCGCCGCGGCATGACTCGGTGAACCAGTGAACGATTGATCAACCGGAGCAAAAACCATGGCTTTTTCACTGCCCAACGGCCGAACCCAGAGCGGACTGGCGGAGATCAACGTGACGCCGCTGGTGGATGTGGTGCTGGTGCTGCTGGTGATCTTCATGATCACCGCGCCGGTGATTGAATCGGGGATTACGGTGACGGTGCCGCATACGCGCAATACGCGCACGCTGGTCAAAGTCAAGCTGGTAGTGACGATTGATCAGGGCGGCAATGTGTATCTGGGGAATCATCGGGTCAACATACATAAACTGCCGGCATTGCTGAACGCGAAGCTCGCCAAGAGCGGACAGCACAGCGTGTACGTGCGGGCGGATGAACGGGTTTCCTGGGGCATGCTGGCGCAGGTGATGGACCAGATCAAACGCAGCGTGCCCAAAGTCAGCCTGGTGACGCAGCCCTACAACCATCCGGTTTCCTGAGGCCCCGGCCGCGTACCGCGCCAATTTTTTCCATGCCAACCCCCACGACACACCGCAGCCGCAGCGAGCCCGGTTGGGCGGGCAGTCTGCTGCTGTCGTGCCTGGCCCACGGCGGGTTACTGTTTCTGGGGTTATGGGCGGGGCTATGGCTGGAAAAGATTCCATTTGGCGGGAAGCACCCGGGCGGCGCGGGCGGCACGGCGCTGCAGGCCACCCTGGTTTCGAAAATTCCCGGCGGCTCGGTGCCGATGCCGGCGCCGACGGTGAATGACACGCGCAACCGGCTGGCCAATTCTATTCCCGGTTTGACCAAAACCATTCCCCATCCCCCGCCACGGCCGCTGCCGCATGCGATCCGGCTGCCCGCGCCCAAGCCGCCGCGGCTGCATTCGCGCCGGCAGGCGGCCGAGGAGCTGCGCCGCATGCAGCAGGCGGAGGTGCGCCGAAGGCGGCACCGCCGGGCCATGTATGGCGCGGGAGGACCGGCTTCGTTTACCTACAGCATGTCGGGTCAGGGAGTGGGCGGCGGCGGCGGCATGTCGTTTGGCGATGCCACCTTCGGCACTCTCTACACGGCATGGGTCAATCAACTGCGCAACCGGCTGGGCTATTATTGGAACCAACAATACCGGGATCCCTCGGCGCCGGTAGGACGTCTGGTATTTATTGTCTTTACGCTGAATCGCGCCGGCCAGATTTATGATATCGGCTTCGGCCAGCGCAGCGGCATTGGCTCGCTCGATGGAATGGCGCTGCACGCGGTGCAGCAGATGGCGGCCAGCGAGCGCTTTCCCCTGCCGGCCGGCTATGCCCCGGACACGCTGCGGGTGGAAGTCTCGTTTGAATTGCAATGAAAGCTCGGCAAACCATGACACCGAAACAACGTTCTTCACCGGGAATGGGCCGCTTTGGGGCGGCCTTATTTTGCCTTTTGATCTGCCTGGGCGCCGTCGTCCCGGCGGTGCGGGCGCAGAGTGGCTCACAACTGACGCTGGCCATTACGGGCACCAAAAAAATCAGTCTGGCGCTGCCGGACTTCACCACCCCACAGGGCGGCAATCAGGCGCTGAACATGCAGCAGATATTTCATAAAACCCTGTGGAACGATCTGTACCAGAGCGGCCTGGTGGTGATGATCAGCCCCAGCCTGTATCCCGCCGGCAATCCCGGGCAGCCGTCGGATCTGAATGCGGCCAGCCTGCAAAGCTGGGCCAGTCCACCGTCCGAGGCACAGCGGCTGGTGTTTGGCAATGTGGTCGTGGTGAACGGGGTGTTGCAGATTGAAGGCTATCTCTACGATGTGACCCAGCCGGCCTCGCCCTTCGTGCTGGGCAAGCGCTATACCGACCAGCCCTCGCCGGCGGCGGCGGAAATGATGGCCCATGAATTCGCCAACGCCATTGTCGCGGCGCTGGGCGGCGGCGTGGGCATTGCCACCACGAAAATCGCTTATATCAGCAACCGCACCGGCCATAAGGAAGTCTGGCTGATGGATTACGACGGCCAGAACAAACGGCAGATCACGCATCTGCACAGCATCTGCTATTCGCCGCGGATTTCACCCAACGGCCATAGAATCGCCTTCATCAGCTATGCCAGCGGGACTCCGGAAATCTGGATCTATTCGCTGATCTCCAACCGCTATGTGCGGTTTCCGCGCTGGCGCGGCTTTATCGCCACCCCAGCCTGGTCCCCCGACGGGAAAAAGCTGGCATTTTCCGCCGATCTGCATCATACCGGCTACCCGGAAATCTATACCGTGCACGCCGACGGCTATGGCCTCAAACAGCTCACATTTTCCCGCAGCGTCAATATCGCCCCGGTCTGGAATCCCAAGACCGGGGCGCAGATCGCCTTTGAAAGCGACCGCAGCGGCCTGCCCCAGATCTACACCATGGATGCCGACGGCACCAACCAGCAGGTGTTGACGACGGGCGGGTATGCGGTGAGTCCGGCCTGGTCGCCCAACGGGCAGTTACTGGCTTTTTCCTGGCGGCGGACCGGGGGCGGGGAAGGGAACGGCGGCGCTTATGATATTTACCTGATGGATTTAGCTACCCGGAATTACATACAATTGACTCATAATGGACAGAGGAACGACTTTCCCAGCTGGGCGCCCGACGGACGGCACGTGGTGTTTACCTCAGGCCGGCCGGGGCACTGGCAGTTGTTCACCATGCTGGCCGACGGCTCCAGCCCGGCCGAGTTGACCAGCCGGGGCAGCAACCAGATGCCTAATTGGTCACAGAAGTAAACGGCGGCAATGAATTATAATGGCCGGACCAGATGGCGGATGATGGGTTTGTGAAAGACTCTTGATTGACAGCAGTAAAAACTTTAAATTATGAGCCAGCGAGCTCGCGACGGAGGAAAAACTGAAATGACTCGTGCCCACTTACGTAAACTGCCGGTCTATGCCGGCGGATTGCTGCTTATGTTCGGACTGGCGGCCTGCGGGCATAAACCCGCGCCGGCGCCGCCGGCCCCACCCCCGCCCGCCCCGGCGCCTCTGCCGACGGTGAGCCTGAACGCCAACCCGACCGCCATCCAGCGGGGCCAGACCAGCACTCTGACCTGGACCTCGGATCATGCGGTTTCGGTCACCCTGAATGGCACCCGCGTGAACCTGAGCGGTTCCCAGGATGTTACCCCGACGGAGTCCACCGACTATGAAGTCGTGGCCACCAATGCCGATGGCAAAGCCGCCAACGCCAGCGTGCGGGTCACGGTGACCGCGCCGCCGCCGCCGCCGCCGCCGCCGCCCGTGGTGCAGACTCCGATTTCGGAGCTGTTCAAAGAAAACGTGCGGGACGTGTATTTCGACTATGACAAATCGGCGCTGCGGGCCGACGCCCGCCAGGCGCTCACCACCGATGCCGACTGGCTGAAGGCTCATGCCGGCGTGGATATTCTGATCGCCGGCCACTGCGACGCCCGCGGCAGCGCGGAATACAACATGGGTCTGGGCGATCGCCGCGCCGACGCGGCCCGCAAATTCCTGATCGCGCTGGGCGTGGACGCCAGCCGCATCCGGACCATCAGCTACGGCAAGGAAGCCATTCCGGGTTATCCGCTGTGCACCGCTTCGACTTCGGAATGCTACCAGCAGAACCGCGTTGACCACATCAGCATGCAGTCGAACAGTGGTCAATAAACCGCTAACCTAAGCCGCGCGGGCGGCTGAAAAAATGAAAGGCTGCTCCATATGGGGCAGCCTTTTTTTTACGATGCAGCCAGGAAGCGCCGATCAGGCGAGGATCAGCCCGCCATCCACCAATAGCGACTGGCCGGTGATGAACTCCGGGCCGGCGGCAAAAAACAGCACCGCGCGGGCAACCTCCGCGGCCTGGCCGGGGCGGCGCATGGGGGTGGTGCGCGCCAGTTTGCGTTCCCAGGCCGCGGGGGCGCGGTCGCCGGCGATCATGCCGGGCGCGACGGCGTTGACCTGGATGCCGGGCGCCAGGGCTTTGGCCATGACCCGGGTGAGATGATCGAGGCCGGCTTTGGCGGCGCAGTAATGGGCGTGATGGGGGAAAGCCTGCGTGGCGCCCAGCGAGGTGAGATGAATAATGCGGCCTGGGCGGGCACGCTGCAGCAGCGGCAGGGCGGTTTGGCTGACCAGAAAAGGTCCGGTTAAGTTCACCTCCAGCATGCGCCGCCAATCGGCCAGCGGCAGTGAGGCAAAGCCCGAGGCTTCATAGATGCCGGCATTGTTGACCAGCACATCGAGCCGGCCCCAGGCGCGGGCGATGCGCGCAAAGACACGGCGGATCTGAGCCGGGCGGGTGACATCCATGCGCAGGGCCAGACCGCGCGCGCCGCGCCGCTCAATTTCGCGCAGGGTGCGGGCGGCGGCGGCCTGGGAGGTGAGCCAGGTAAACGCCACATCGGCGCCGGCGGCGGCCAGCTCCAGGGCAATGGCGCGGCCGATGCGCTGGGCGCCGCCGGTGACGAGCGCGGTTTTACCCGCCAACGGCAAAGCGGCGCGGGGCGGGGCGGCGGGAGCACGAGCAGGCATATTGCCATCGTACAATGGGGTGGGCCGCGATCCGCGCGCGTCGGCATTTAGTGGCGAAGCCACTGGCTCTGGGCCGCTGGCACGGCCGGGATCTGCTGGCCGATTTGCCCATGAAAATCGCCCTCGCGCGAGCCGTCAATGTTCGAATCCCTGTTAAAAAAACTGGCGCGGGCGCTTGACCGGGGTGATCGGCGGCCAGGCCGTACATTCATCTGATTCTGTAAACATGGAACTTGATCTATTAGCGCTGGCGGCGCACCGGGATGATGTGGAGCAGACCTGCGGCGGCACGCTGCTGCGCATGGCCGGGCAGGGCGCCCGCACCGGGATCCTGGATTTGACGGCGGGAGAAATGGGCACCCGCGGCACGGCCCAGGAGCGCGCCCGCGAGGCGGCCCGGGCGGCGAAACTGCTGCAAGTGAGCTGGCGGGGCAATCTGGACTTGCCCGACGGCGGGCTGGAAATGCGCCAGGAGTATCTGCGCGCCATTGCGGCCGTGCTGCGCAAGCTGCGGCCGCGAGTGCTGCTTGTGCCATATCCCCAGGCCCGGCATCCCGACCACGCCATGGCCGGCAAACTGGGGTACAAGGCAGCTTTTCTGGCGGGACTGAAGCGGCTGAAGCTGCCGGGCGGGGAGGAAGCCTTCCGGCCGCGCACCGTGCTCTATGCCTCGCTCTATGCCCGGCGCGCGCCCAGCCTGATCATGGATATCAGCGAACAGTTTGAAACCCGCATGCGGGCGCTCGAGGCGTATGGCTCGCAATATGCCGACCAGCCGGCGGGGAAGCGGATTTTTCCCGCAGCGGCGGAAATCCGGCCGCGGGTCGAGGCGCTGGCGCGGTATTTTGGCATGCTGGCCGGGGTGCGGTATGGCGAGCCGTTTATTTCCCCCACCCCGCTGGCGGCCCGCGAGCCGCGCGATCTCGATTACGACACTTTCACCCAGGGCGGCATTATTACGCCGTATTAGAAATAAATGGTTAGCCCCGCTCTCTTTAAGGTGGATGCAATGACCGGGACTCCCGCTGTCGTGGTTTTGGCCGGGTGTTGACGACCAATCAATCCTGAATGAGCCCCTCACCACTCATAGGTCCATACATACGTCGTGTAAGTAGTTGACCGTGGATGGCCTGTCGTGCCGAAGACCTGACCGTTCCGCTTCTCGCCACAGCGGCATGCCAGACGCAATCCGCTGGAGTAGACGATCGGATCAATATCGTGGAATCGATAGGCGGAGAAGGAGTGGTCGTCTTCGTTCTTGTGGGTCAGGCCGGCCTGCGGAAGGTGATAGAGCCCGCGATTGAAGTAGTATGTCCCCAGGAAATAATCCTCGAGTCCCGAGGAGAGGAATTGCGGTTCTCGGCTGCTGCCGAAGTAGGCCCGCATCTGGCCCTCCATGAATTCGAAGTTGATGCTCCTTGCCGCCATCGTGACCATGAAAAGCATCCCCGCGCCGGAAAGATCGCAAAGTGCAAACTCCTCCAGCGGTTGGACCGTCAGGTTTTCTTTTTTATGCAGCCGCAGCCTTGCGTTAGCAGGCAGCTGTATTCCGGAGACCTGAAGCGGCAGATTCTCGATGCCCCTGACAATCCACCACAACAGCGTGTCTCGCGCGGTTGTCGGGGGAAGCTCGGCAGTGACACGAATACCCTTCGAAAAGGGGACGCGGTAGTTCATGAAGATGCCGCTGGGTGCACCCGTGATCCCATTGAATTTCGTCCCCCAGGGCGCGCTTGGATCTTCGAAGCCGACTCCTG
>JAJZKJ010000106.1 GCA_021804195.1 Acidobacteriota bacterium | reverse complement strand
GGCCGGGGCCCCCCAGAACGGCGTTACGCTCGTAAGACAGGGCGTGGCTGTTGTTCACCTCGCCGACATCAAGAAAGTATTTGAGAATCCAATCCCAGTCTGTGGGGCCGTCGGGTTGCTGCGGGGCGACGCGGAATGGCGAGCCGAAAAGGGTAGGCGGTTTTGGGTTGACGGGAAACAACTGGGGGATGTGCAGGCGATATTCAAAACTTTCGACGGCGACGGAATCTCCGGCGACAGCGGCTTCCGGGTAGCCGCGGACGGTGTACAGGCCGCCGGCGATCGATTCTTCTTCGGGAATCAGCCGGTAGTTGAACGCTTCCTGGCCTTGCACGGAAAGGACTATCTGGTTGGCCAAGGTGCCTTTGCCGGCACGGTAGGCCGACGGATCCAGCAGCGGCTCCAGGTAAAAAGCGTCGGTGGCCGATCCCTGCAGGATCACCCAATTGCGGTTGACGTCGGGGCGGCCGAGGTTTGCCATGGTGGCTTCGGAGTCGGTGGTGGCGTTGCCGAGCACTGTGGCATCAGCGGTGAATTGGTTGGTGGGGGAATAGCGTTCGGCGTGCAGGCCAATGTAGGGCTCGATGAGATCCCCCGTGCTGGTAGTGGCCAGCAGCGTGTTGTCCACAAAGATATGTTGGTATTTCAGGCCCATCAGGGCGTCGAGGAAGAAGCGGTTGTGCTGATAAACGTTAAGGATGAACTCGCCGCCGACGTTGCTTTGGTCGCCATTGAATGAGTTGTTGGGGAAGCCAACATCGGAGGATGAAAAGCTGTCGTAGCCGCCGTAGACGCGGAAGCGCAGCCGGTCCGGATTGAGGATGGGGACGGAATAGGAAATATTCACATCATTTTCGCGGGTGAATCCCGCCGTAGAGTAGTTGAGGCTTAGGATGTCGTCGTGGCCGGTAAGCTCGGTGTTGGTGAAGCCGTAGGTTTCCCGCCAGATATTGGTAGAGGGGGTGCCGGTGTTAGCCAGTTGAAAGAATGCGGTCCAAGGCTTGCTTTGGTGGACGAGATATTTCAGATCCACCTCGCCGGGCAGGTGGGACGGCGAAATCGCGGCGGAAACCTGGCGGCCCGGCTGGCGGTCAAGTTGATATATGTAATCGTCTAAGGCGTGGCGATTGAGCAGCGGCTCGGCGGTGACCCGAGTGGTGGCGGGCTGCAGCGGCGATTCCGCTTGCACCCAAGACAGTTGCGGGTTGTCGAGGCGGGTCTTCTGGCCGGAGAATCGCCCACCCTCAGCGATGGTCTGCACTCTTGCGATTTGGGTAGTGTGGATAATCAGATCGAGCGTGGTGTTGCCGGGTTTGCGGATGCTGCGGTTGTTTTGGAATTGCGTGGGCGACACGGTAATCCAAATTCCAGCGAGGCCTCGCTTGTTGAGAACAGCCACTAACTGCTGCTCAATGGCGTTAATCGCGCTGGCGTGAATTAACGCAGTGTGGTGGGCGGTGTTCAGGGACTCGATACTGGTATGCACCAGTGGCACAGCGGGGCGGTACATTCGCGAGCCTTGGGCAGCGACGACCCAAGGTGTGACCAGGCCGCTGGGCAGGCGACCAAGAACGAGCGGCGCGCTATTCAGCGATGGCAGTGGCGGCTGGCCGGGAAGCGCAGAGGCGTACGACAATTGGATGGCACTAACCGGAATTGCCCAGCCGTCGTCGACGGCGGGGACGACGGCCGACCGGGGCGTGGCGGGATGGGTACTCCCGGCGGTAGGGAACACGTGGTTTGCGGAGGCTGCTGCGGTGGGCGCAGGGGTTATGGCCGTGGGTTTGTGAACGTGATCCGTGGCGGCAGATGCCTGTGGGGGCGAGCCGCCGATCAGGGCGTTCACCACATCATCCGCCCTCGCGGCGCTGGCCGGATATAGGCAACATGCCACGGCAATCGCTGCCGCGCTGGCAAGCAGGCGTACTGCCAGGTAATCGGACGTATATGGCTGGGAACTCCTAATCTTGGGGGCTATTTTTGCCATCTTTTCCCGTGAACGGTTACGAAATCCGCCCTTGGCTTGAAAGTTACGTTCCATCTTTTAAGGCTCCTTTGAATGCGTTCCTGTCCCGCACTGGCCCAACGGTGCCTTGCCTCCGCAGCCGCACGTCATGCACTGCCAACACCTTGGCCAGGCAGGAATCTACCACCTTATCTCTCTCTGAAATGAAGACAACAGCCGCAGCAGGTTGGCGTGCCCCGACCAATTTGTTTGCTGGCGGAAGGCCGCAACTGACGCGGACAACATCATCGCTCCGGAAATGATTATACCGCGCCCAATAGGGCGTCAAGCCGGAATTGAAATATGTTGCGACATGGTGGTTCCTGTCGCGGCTGCGGCCGCCAGCAAGCGGGCAGCTTTTAGCCATCCGCAGTCAACGCTTTGGCCTGGCCAACGCGGGTGAAGCCCCTGACCTCGGCCCGGATATTCGCAAAACCGCAGGATACAGAAAAACCCGTCCCACCGCATATTTTGCGACCATTTGCCCGCGGGTGCAGGCGGGACGGCTGCGGTACGGGGCACAGAGAGGCGTGCTCAACAGGTGAGCAGCAGAGCCCAGGCTAAGACGGCGAGATCAATGCTGCGCGGGGCGACGAATTTGCGGGGTTGCGGCAGACCGTAGCGATGGACCTTGCCCCTTGACGATATACGCTCCCAGCGTATACCATACCACCTGAATTCATCGAAACGCTCAGGTTGGCCAGATCAAACGATTGATTGGTGCTGCACCGGCTGGGCTAAGGGGTGTATTGCCCCATGCAAACACCGTTGGCGGTACGGCCCAGCACCCGCCAACTTTTCCCAGGCGGCGCGTGGCCAGGGGAAGATGGGAACGAGGCAGATGGCGGACCACTTATTCTTGGATGGTGCCGAGCGATCAGGTATGGAGGCGGGTGGTAAATAAGAAGGATGAAGCCGATGACTTTTCACCCGGTCGGATAAAGGGTCTCAAGGCATTGATTGCGGAATTCCAACCATGAAAAAAGATTTTCTCGAGCAGTTCAAGACCAATCTGGCGGAAGCTGGCAAGATAAGATGTCGGAAAGCGCAGCCGGCGTTGCGCGAGCATGGCCAGTACGGCGAACAAAAGGGGAGCGATCATGCGAAAAGGCACATCTAAAAGTCCGTATCCACGCACGTTGCTGGCGGATGTACTTTGCCTGTTGATGGGCTGCCTGGGATTGAACCCCAACCAATTGGCGGGGATGGTCGACGAAAGTCGCGCCACCGTTTGCCACGTGCTCCATGCCACACGCCCGTGTAAGAACGATCTTCTTGGGCGGCTGTGCGCGGCTTTGCTGCGCGGATGCAATGCCCAACTGCTGATAAATGCCTTCCTTGGCGATTGTGCAGGGGTGCTGAGGATACCAGAGATGGTGGTGCAACTGGAGCCGACTCTGGCACCGCGTCGGGCGACGGCCATGCGGAGCGGCCTGGATATTGGGGCCTTGTGCGGCAGCTACGATTCCAAGGCCATTGGTGATGATATGACCAACATGGAGCAGCTTGGCCGATGGCCCATCGCGTGCCGGTGGGCAGGATATGCCGTGGCCGTGGCCCAGCAAGCTGGCGATACCTGTGGCGAGATGAAAGCCCGGCTGCGGCACGCACGGCTGCTACTGGCCAGTTCGCGCTTTGCTGAATGCCAAGAGGCGTTGAACGGCCTTTTGACGCATCTGGCCAAGCCCAGAGATCCTATGGCTGCGGTTTGCCCCGTCGAATCCAAGCGGGAATGGGTGCTGCTTTGCGCCCAGGGAGATATCTACGCCGGTTGGCTGGATTATGAGCGTGGCCGCTACCGCCAGGCGGTGGTAAGGTTGGATAATGCCGCGGGTATTCTTCTGGCATTGGCAGGCCCGCAGGCCGGATTCGGCGGAAAGACAGCGATTGGAGTTGCGGCCCTGGCCGCGCTTGCCGATCAACGCGAGGTGGCTGAACTGCTGGATTTGGCCTTGCACTTGCGTGGCAAGGTGCTGGCGGAGCAAGCCATTTACACCAAATACTGTGGAGATGCCCCAAGCTTGGCCGTGGCGGGCCGGGCGCTGGCCGAGTCCATCGTGGTAAGCACCTATTTCAATCGTGATGGACCGCTGGGCCACGGACTGTTGTGGATGGCGCGGCTGATCGTGACTGCGGCGATGGAAAGCGGGGATGGATTGGCGGGATCGCTATTAACGGGCCAAACCCGGGACATCGTGATCGCAGTCCAACATCGCAGCGCTCCGGCGGTACTGCGGCTGTTGGAAAGCCCTTCCGCCAGGGCGGCAAAGCGCATGTTGTCGCTGGTGGGATACAGTCCTTTCAATTTTGCTTTTGGATCGCCGCTGGAGCGGGGCTATTTCAGGCGGGCCAAAGGCTCGATTGAGGCTCTTCAGGCGTCGTCACCGGAGGATTTTCAAAAAGCGTATTTTATTCTTGCCGATGCGGCCCAGGCGCTTTCCACCCCGCCGCTGAAGGGCCAGCCGGACCTGCGTGGGCTGGGGCCGCTGTATTTCGAGGTGTACCGGGTGTACGAATGGGATAGAGACCGGCTATGGCATAAAAACTGTTGGGACAAAGTCCAGGCCCGGCCACCGTGTGCGCTGGATTGGCTGGTGGCTTCGGCGGCAGCTCACCCGACGCCGTTTGCGATTGCCGCGCTGGCCAAAGCGAGAGCGCAAACCGCTGCTTGGGACAGGGATGTTGCGAGATCCCGTGCGCTGGTGCTGTCAATGCGGGAACCGTTCCATACGCTTGGTAGGGCCGCCGCGGCCTTGTGGGCGGATGAGGCGCAGCAACGGTTGGAACAGAATGTGGACAGCGCGCTGCGGGCGGCGGCGGCCGGCGATTTTAACCGCGGATAACACGGGATGGCTGCGGCCGCAATAAAGGACGGGGTCGGGAGCGGCTGGTAATTTTGGATTTTGTTTGCCCGCCGGAAGCCCACTGCGCCACGGCCAAGTAATGGCCGGGCTGGGCCATGGCGCAACACAAATAGAATAAAAAGTGGCAGATGTTTTCGTCAGGCCAGTTGGCGGTTACGGCTTGACCGCGGACCAGAGTTTGCGTTCCACCGCGTGGAAGTGCCGGGCCGTAGTTTGCAGTTGTTGCATCAGTTGCCGCACTTTGGCAGGCGGAATGGAGGGGTTCTTGGCGGCCGCGGCCAGTGCGGCTGCGGCATGGCGCAAGTGGCGGGCGGCACTGCCAAAGGAACGCACGGCATCGTAGAGGTTTAAGTTGGACATTTCTTTTTTCGACGGCTTGTAAATGAGCCGCCACGGGCTGTGGCGAATTTCCACGCTGGCCTGCTTCAAGTTTTCCGCCGCCGACTCAAGCGAACGAATTAAGGTGTTGATACGACCTTTATTGCGATCCACCATGGATTTAGCGGTGGTGGTGATGGCCGTGGTATTGGTGAATGTTTTGTTCACCAGTGCCAGCGTGCTTTGGGCACTGGAAAGCAGCTTATCGACATGGTCCAGCAGCACCGGCAGCTTTTGTTTAAGCGCAGCGGTGGCGGAGGTTAAATTATCCACCGCACCCACCCGGCCGGCATGGGCGAGCTTGGAAACCTGCACCAGCATATTATCGGCGCGGGCGGCGATGGCATCATACGTAGCCACCACCGGCTTGATCCGCTGTTGCAGAGTCGCCAACAATTGGTTACCGGAATCAGCGGCGGCGTGAACGGCATCGGCAGCCTGGCCGAACTTGGTCAAATCCGTGTCGAGGCGCGGAATGGTGGTGGTATTTACCTTGGTCAGCGTCTGTTTTATTTGCGGAACCAAAGCCGTCACCGCAGCCACCACGCTGCTGGTGGGGTTGGCATGACCGCGCAGAATCAGATTTTTCGGCAGCGCCGGCCCGGTACCCAAATCGCTGAAATTGAGCCAACTGGTGCCGGTCAGGGTGCCGCCCACGGCCAGATAGGCCCCCTGGCGCAGGGTATACGTAGCGGGCAGCGAAAACCGCACGAGGATGTAGGGCTGCTGGGTGGCCAGAGCCGGGCGGATAATGGTAATGGAGTCAACGGCACCAACGGTGTACCCCCCCACCCGCAAATTATCTCCGGGTCGTAAACCTCCCAGATCATCGCGCAGGGCAAACTTGGCCTGGCGTGTCTGCATGGGCACGAACATGGCCCGAACGCCTTTGATAAAAACGATCACCGCAAAAATCAGCACAAAACTGAGAATAATCAACAGCCCGGCCTTGAGCGAATTATGTTTTGATTGAGCCAAGCAACACCTTTCTAACCAAGTTGCAGGATATCTTTTTCATAATCTTCGTGGCCGCGCGGATCAGAAAGCGGGCCAACCGAGAGTCCATCGATGAATTGCCGGATCAGAGGGTCTTTACTGGAACGAAATTCATCCGGCGCACCCACCACAACAAATTTCCCATTATGCAGCAGAGCCATGCGATCGGCCACGCGAAAAGCGGATTTAATTTCGTGCGTGACCACCACGCTGGTAACACGCAACTTGCGGTGCAAATCTGCAATCAGGGTATCGATCTGGGCGCTGCTGACCGGATCCAATCCCGCGGTGGGTTCATCATAGAAGAATATCTGCGGCTGCATCATCAAGGCCCGGGCCAAACCGGCGCGTTTTTTCATGCCGCCGGAGAGTTCCGCGGGCATTTTATTCAGGTGCTGGCGCAAGCCGACCATTTGCAGATAGATTTTCACCATGATCTGGATGGTGGATTCCGCCAGATCCGAATGTTCACGCATGGTCAGGGCCAGATTGTCCGCCACGGTCATGGAATTGAACAAAGCTCCGCTTTGGAATAGAAATCCCACCGACTTGCGCCAATCCATCAATTGCGGCTCGGTCATGGAGCCGATACTGCGGCCGCCGGCGATAATTTCTCCCCCATCCAGCGGCACCTGTCCCATCATGGCCCGCAGCAGGGTGGATTTGCCGCTGCCCGAACCGCCCATGATGACCAGCGTCTGGCCGGGATAAATATCCAAGCTCAGGCGGTCAAAAATCACGCGATCGCCGAAGCGCTTGGTGATATTTTTAATGGCAATGACCGGATCGTCCATGGGCGGCTAAAACCCCAGATAAAAAAAAGCGGACGTAAACAACAAATCCACCAGAATCAGGGCGACAATGGTGTAAACCACGGTGCGGCTGGTAGCCAGCCCCACACCTTCCGCCCCCCCCCCCTCACGCGCAGCCCC
>JAJZKJ010000105.1 GCA_021804195.1 Acidobacteriota bacterium | reverse complement strand
ATCTTTCACGCGCATGGAGGGCGCTCCTAAAAAGAAGCGATTCAACGTTTTTCCACCGGCAGGTATTATATCGGATATACTTAACTAATGTATGCCGCTGAATCTCGACGACATTGTTTGCTACTGCTTCCGCGTGTCGCGGCGGAAGATCGAAACCTTCTGTCGAATTGAAAAGCCTGCAACGGCGTCAGAGCTTTCCGATTGCCTGTCCGCCGGGACGGGCTGCGGCTGGTGTCGCCCGACGCTCCGGGCGATCCATCTGCAAATCCGCAGCGAAGCGTACGAACCGCGGTTGAACCCAAACGCCGGGAAGACCGGCGGCGCCGCTGATCCAATAGACGCCGCCGCTTATGCCGCGGCCCGTCGTGCATACCTTGCCAACGGAAAAGGCAAACCTCCACCCGGCGCTCTGGAGTAAGCTTGATGCCGCAAGGCGCGGATTCATCTTCTTTTTCGCCGGCGACCTTGGAGCGCATGCTCCGGCGACGCGAGTGCGGCCATGGTTGGCGAATCGCCACGGCGTTGCTGGCGGAAATGATCGGCGCGATGATCACCCCCATCCTGCTGGTGATTGTACTGACACTATTATTATTCTATATGGTTATATTCATCATAATTTCCGCGCCGCACGACGTTTATAAAATCGGAATATCGCTCGCCGCGGCGATCCTGGTCTTTTACCTGCTTCTTTTCGTCATTTCGCTCCGTCGCGAGTGGCGTATCCGCCGGCACTTCCTGGCCCTGAGTGAAAAGCGGCCGCCGCCGGACTTTCCGCCGGCCGGCGCGCACGGTCCTCCATTTTATGTTTCGCTCACGCCGGACTTCTACGATGACGACGTTCCGCCACCGTGGCTGCTCCGCCTGCCGTCTTTCTGGGCCTCCATGCTCGTGAAAGATTTTCTGCAATGGCGGGTTTACAGAAGTGTTCGCGGCGTGGATCGGAAAAGAGCCGCCCAAATTGTCCGGAAACTATCCACCGATCGCCGCACGCCTTTGATCGAGGATCTTTGCAATCAAGGGGAATCTCCCGCGTCTATATTTCTTCCGCTGTGTTATCTGCTGGCGATGGACGTCATCAGCATCAATTCCGACTGGACCAAAGCGTGGTTGAACGACCATGTACGCGTCCCTCCGCCGCGGCGCGCCGCCGCGGTCAAACTTTTCCCACCGCCGGGCCGTCGTAAGAGCGGACCGGTTTGAAATTCAGCGCTTGTTCCAGTTTATCGCAGAACCGGCCGCAGAGAATATCCTGGCTTATGTTTTTTCGCAGCGCTTCCCGGGCCAGGGCGCCCATGGCGGCAAGCTGGGTGGGCGGGGTTCGGCGGATCTGGAAAAGGATCGTTGTGGCACCGGCGATGTCGCCGTGTGCGATATGCCAGCCGATGGGATACCGATCAAGCAGATCGCTGATATGGCTGGGACTTGGCCCCAGGAAAAGGATGGCCCGGCCGACGGCCATGGCGCCGTAGATTTTGCACGGATGAATGATGCCCACCATGGGATCCCCCAGCGACACGATATGTACATCCGCGGCGGAAAGCGACGCTCCCAACTTCTCCAGCGGTTGATAGGGAAGCGTCAGAACGTTGGTTAGATTGTGCCGGCGGATGGTCTCGTCCACCTCTTTCTTGCCCAGTCCGCCGCCGACGAACACAAAGCGAACGTCCGGATCATTGCGAAAATGAGCCGCCGCCTCCAGGATAGTTCGCAGCGGATTGGCTGGTGAATGATTTCCACTATACATGAATACAAATTTATCTTGTAACCCATGTTCAACGCGAAAGGGGTTGTTCTTCGGTTCGGGAGCCGCCAGTACTTCTTCGTGCGGCCAGGGGGGATCTACCGTGAGTTTACCGGCAAAATCGCCCCGCGCCTTGAGCCGTTCGGCCATAAAGCGGTCCAGAGTGAAGATCATCGCCGAGTTCCGGAGAATCAAGCGGTTCACCCGTTCGAGCAACCGTGCCCGGAAGCTTTTTTCCTGAATTTTTCCCATCGCGATCAGTTGGTCGGGATTCAGATCCATGGCCCAGTAGGCGATGGGCACGCCGCGGAGCTTATGCAGCCAGGCGGCGGCGAAGCCGATCATCGGCGGCGATGTGCTGAAAAAAAATCCCCCTACCCCCGGCGTAAACAGACCGATCCAAAAACACTGGATCAGAAAACTGGCGGTCCCCACCATGCGGATGAACAGATTTCTTTTGCCGAACGAACACCAGGCCAGCCGGCGGACGTCGGCCCCGCGCATGTTCTCGCGTCGTGGATAACATCGGCTGGCATCTTCGTAGCCGCGGGCGGAGGCGTATACGCGAACACGATAACCCCGCTTGGCCATGGCCACGGCCACATCGGTCATGTGCTGACCGACGGAGGCGGGGTCCGGCGCAAAGGTCTGGCTGAAAATCAGCAGTAGTTTTTGATTGCCAACAGAGGCGTTCACGTCGTAAAAGTTCCCCGCTTGGGCGCCGATGGAATATTCCGTCCGCCGGGCCGATGATCGGGATTCGTCCCCGGCGCCGGCGGCGCTTCAAATCACCTTGCGGGCGTTTTTGTTGGTCATCTGGTCATAAATCCAACGATAAGTCCGCTCCATGCCGTCACGAAGCCGAACCGACGGCTCCCAGCCGAGCAGTTTTTTGATTAGAGTGTTGTCGCTGTTGCGCCCGTTGACCCCCTTGGGAGCGGAAAGGTTGTAGCGCCGCTGGAGTTTAACTCCCGCGATCTCCTCCACGATATCCACCAAGCCGTTAATGGTCACCAGTTCGTTGCTGCCGAGATTGATCGGTTCGATGATGTCGCTCCCGAGAATGTTCTGGGTTCCCTGGAGGCAATCGCTGATAAACATAAAGCTCCGCGTCTGTTTTCCGTCACCCCAGATTTCAATCTCTCGCCGGCCGGTAAGCTTCGCCGCGATCACCTTGCGGCAAATGGCGGCGGGCGCCTTTTCCCGACCGCCGTCCCACGTGCCGTGTGGACCATACACGTTGTGGAAGCGAGCCACGCGCGTCGTCAGGCCGTAATCCTCGCGGAAGTGGCGGCACATGCGTTCGCTGAAGAGTTTTTCCCAGCCGTAGCCGTCCTCCGGCAGTGCCGGATAGGCGTCTTCTTCCTTGAGCGGAATCACGTCGGGGCTTTTTTGTTTATCGCCGTTGTATACGCAGGCGGAAGAGGCATAGAAGAATCGCTCAATCCCGTTATCTCTGGCGGCCATGAGCAGATGCGTGTTGATCAGCACGCTGAGCATACATTCGGCCTTATGAGTTTCGATGAAGCCCATACCGCCCATATCGGCCGCCAGGTTGTACACAAGGGCCGCGCCGCGCAGCGCCTTGTAACAGGCGTCTTTTTCCTTCAAGTCGAGCTGTAGATTTTCAGCAGCTCGGTGGACCTGATACCAGTTGTCGCAAGGCTTGCAATCCACCGCACGAACGTCGGTAAAGCCCTGTTCCAGAAGGTCTCCCACCAGGTGACCTCCGATAAAACCGCCCCCGCCGCAAACAACAACCTTCTTTTTCTTATCCGGCACGGATGGAACCCCTGTTTATAACAGCGACAACCAACCTTCTGCTGTTGCAAATCCCGATAGCTATCGGTACCGCCCCCGAGGCGTAAGTTCGCCCCAAGCTTATCGTGAATTATCTTACGATTACTTTAGCAATCCGCCGCAAGGTGTGCAATCGTAATCACCTTGACGCTACCCCCGCCGGCTCCTATATTCCGGTATCTCGTGTTAAGATTTCTTGAAAGTTACCCCCATGCCGATACGCTTTTATAATACGCTGACTCATAAACTTGAGGAATTTGTTCCACTTTCAGCCGGCTCCCATGCCGCCGATCCTTTTCTCGGCGCCCACGTTCGCATGTACACCTGCGGACCCACGGTGTACGACTACGCCCATATCGGCAATTTTCGGGCATTTCTGTTTGCCGATGTGCTTCGCCGCTATCTTGAGCTTCGCGGTGCTCGCGTGCGGCAGGTGATGAACATGACCGACGTCGGCCACATGACCGATGACCAGGTGGCCGATGGCGCCGGACGCGACAAACTCGAACTGGCTGTAGAGCGAATGCGGGAAAGCAAGAAAGCGGGCCAAGCTCTGGTGGAGAACCCCAACGATCCGTATCAGGTGGCTGAATTTTTTATTATGGCGTTTCTTGAGGACGCCCGCGCCTTGGGTCTGGCCGTCGTGGCGGACCGCGACCAGGCCGCCTCAGAAACGGAAAAAGAACGTATCATGCCCCGCCCCACGCGTCACATCCCCGAATTCATCGGACAGATACAGGACCTGCTCGCTCGCTCGCACGCCTATGTCGGCGACGACGGCGTGGTGTATTACGACGTGGGCAGTTTCGCCAACTATGGCCGCCTTTCGGGCAATTCCATCGAACGACTTTCCCATGGCGCCGGCGGGCGGACCAATCAACTAGCCGCCAAACGCCATCCCGCCGACTTTTTCCTGTGGAAACCCGACCCAACGCACCTGATGCGCTGGCCTTCGCCGTGGGGTGAAGGATACCCCGGCTGGCATGTGGAATGCAGTGCCATGGCCCTGACGATTCTCGGCCCGTCGCTGGATATTCACACGGGCGGCGAAGACAACATCTTTCCCCATCATGAGTGCGAGATCGCGCAAGCGGAGGGGGCCACGGGCAAATGTTTTGCTCGTTTCTGGATGCACGCCCGCCACCTGATGGTCAACGGTGAAAAGATGTCCAAATCCAAGGGAAATTTTTTCACCATCCGCGACCTGACGGAGCAAGGCTACGATCCCCTGGTGATTCGCTGGGCGCTGATCCGTTCCCGCTATCGCGAGTCGCTGAATTTCACGCTCCCAAGCCTGCGGGAAGCGGCCGAAGCAATCGCCTCGCTCCGCGATCTGGCCGAAAAAACATCGCTGGTGGTGACGGGCGTGGATGAAGCCGCCGGCGAGGGTGATTTCGTTCCTTTCGGCGCGGCGCCGGCGCCGCACGAACCGCCGCTGGAAAAGGCCGACGCCGCCATGCTGGATGAATTCAACCGCGCCATGGATGACGACCTGAACACTTCCGCCGCCCTGGCCGCATTATTCACCTGGGCCGATCCGCTGAGCAAACAGAAAAAAATCGCCTATCCCCAGGCTCGTTCGGCCCTGCTGGCCCTGCGCCGTGTGGATCATGTTCTCGGCGTGATCTTCGCTCCCCTGCGCCCCTTGCCCGCCGCGCTACAGCACCAGATTGAAACACTAATGGAACAGAGAAACCAGGCGCGGCGAGAAAAGGATTTTGCCCGCGGCGATCAGTTTCGCGCCCGCCTGGCCGAATTGGGCGTGGAGGTTACGGATACGCCGAGCGGTTCGCGGTGGCGGCCGCGCCTGGCGCCGGCATAAAATCCCGCGCCCCGGTTTACCCGTGGTGGGTGGAATATTGTAGAAACACTAGGATCAGATCGTAAGCGGCGTGGGTGCCGACGTCGACTCCGAAGCCGCGGAAAATGAATACCGCCGCGAAGTAAATGCCGGCGGCGGTGCGAAAGAAAAAAGTGTTCCACGCGGGCGTTTCGTGGCCGAGGTAGTGATAAAGGGAAAACAGCACCGCCGAGGTGATGATAATCAGGGGGATCGCCTTGCCTGCGGAAAGCCCCAGCATATCCACCAACAGAATATTCAGAAGCGTGATGAGAATCAGCCGAAACAGAAGCTCCTCATAAATACCGGCGCCGACGGAAAGAACCGCCTGCGTCTGCCAGGGCAGGACCGACCCCGCCTGGGCGACGGCGGGATTAGACACCGCCGGACCGGTGGTAATCAGCGAGGCCAGAAGAAGCAGCGGCAAGGCCCAGAGAATGCTCTCGGCCAACATGCCAACGTAGAGCACGGGGTCAATCGTCCAGGGGTCCTTTCTCGAGAGATGCCAGATCAACAGGACGGCGATTACGGCCAGCAGTGGAAGGTAGCCTCCCATCGCGCCGAAAAAAGCGAAAAAACGGAGCATCAACAGAAAGGCAATTACATTCGGCGGACGACCCTGGCCGGGATTCCAGGGATGCACGGAACTACCGATCTGATAAAATAACAACAGCGGGGTAAGAAAAATCAAGCATTGCAGCGGACGATGGGTGCGGTCGAGATACCCCTCGCCGGCGCCTATCCCGGCGGGCCGGGATTGTGAAGAATTTTTTTGTTTGGCCATCAAGACGGGCATCATAAACGGAGCGGACTCCGATGCAAAATATGTTATAAAGAAGCTTCTCCGGCAACGTATAAAACAGCAAAGGGGATTCAATATGAAACGGTGTACACAACTAATGGTGGCGGCCGGTCTGGGCGGTCTGGCCTGGGTCATGTCCGGTTTGTTCCGGCCCGCCATGGCGGCGAGCCAATCCCGACCCGCCGGGACCGCTCCGGTGGAACCGCATGGCGTCATTCTCACCGTTTATTCTTCCGCTGATCCGGCCAGTTTCAACCCCCGCCAGTGGGCATACCAGACCGCGCATGGGTACGGCTCCAACCAGGTCAATCCCGACCAGGTTCCCGGTTTCGGCGTGGTCAAGCAGTTCCGCATGATTCACCTGGCCGCCGGTCTGAACAAAGTTGATTTCACCGACGTCGCCGCATTGATCGATCCCACCTCAGTGAGCTTTGAAGACCTTACCGTACCGGCCACGCAAGTACTCCAACAACAATTCAAATTCGACCTGGCGAATTCTGATTCCGTTCTGGCCAGGTACATCGGTCACAAAATTTCCGTGCGACTGCCGGCGGGAAACCGGGGGTTGGAGACGGTTAGCGGAAGGCTTTTCCATGCCGGCCATTCCATGATTCTCCAGACCCAACATGGCATCCGAATTCTTTATCCGAAGTTTCTCCAGCAGGTCCGCTTGCAATCGCTGCCGCGCGGCCTGATTACCCGGCCCACGCTCCAATGGCGGATCATTTCACCCAAGGCGGGCAAACAGGAGATTCTTACGTCGTACCAGACCAAGGGTCTCACCTGGATCGCCGATTACAACCTGATCCTGGGATCGGCTGATAAGCACGCCAGCCTGGCCGCGTGGGTGACGTTGCTGAATCTTTCCGGTAAAACCTACCGCCATGCGCATCTGAAACTCATCGCCGGCAACGTGCATCGCGTACAGTCTCCCCAGTATTACCGCCCGGAGATGTTGGCCATGGCGCCGGCGGCAGCTCTGCAGTTCCAGGGATTCCAGCAGAAGAAATTCT
>JAJZKJ010000104.1 GCA_021804195.1 Acidobacteriota bacterium | reverse complement strand
GCGCCCGCCAGTTCCTGATAACGAGCGGCCAGAGTGGCCATATCATCTTCGGGCGTGACACAAAAATCTCCCGCTATGCAACCGTCGCGCAGCACCACCACCCGCCGCGTCTTCAAGGCGGTGGACAATTCATGGGTGACTACCAAAACGGTGGTACGAACCCGCGCCAGCGTTTCTTGAAGAAGTTTCCAGAATTGATTTGTGCTGGCCGAATCAAGATTTCCCGTTGGCTCATCGGCCAGCAGCAGCGTCGGCCGCATAATCAGAGCACGGGCGATGGCGGTACGCTGCTGTTCGCCGCCGGAGAGCGCATCGGGACGATACTCCAGGCGCGATCCCAGATGAAGCGTGTCCGCCATTTCAGCCGCCCAGGTCCGAATCGCCGCATCGCACGAGCCGGCCAGGCGGGCGGGTAGCAGAATGTTTTCCATGGCCGTGAGTGTGGGAATGAGATTGAATTGCTGAAATACCACACCGACCCGCCGGCGGCGATAAAGCGTCGCTTCCCGTTCCGTCAATCGCCCGATGTTCCGACCCAAAACCCAAATATCGCCCCGGTCGGGTTTATCCAGAAGCGCCAACAAATGCAGGAGCGTGGATTTACCGGAACCGCTCGCGCCCATGATGGCTGTAAACTCGCCGGTTTGAACCCGCAAATCAATACCCGCCAGCGCTTGTACTCGAACCCGTCCCTGGTGATACGATTTATGCACGTCATGGAGTTGGATTGCGTAGTCCGCAGCGTCCGACCCGGCGCCGGCTTGAGTGAAGGTCTGATTCATTATGGATATGATAGGCGGGAAATTACCGGTTCCAAGGCGCCAATCGCTCCGTCGCCCGCGCCGCCGTGTCCTGCATCATGCATGGCGGATTGCTTTTCTTACGGTATGGCCCCTGCTGATGATGGGTGGACTTGTTGGGGGGCTTGCCGGTTGCCGGGCCACGCATTGGTCCGGCAAGCCTGGTTCGGTTCATTCCTGCCGGGGAACTGTTCGGGTGCTTCGTGTTGATCCGTGGTTGGAATCCGCCTTGGTCCGGTTTGAGGGCAGACGCATCACGGCATGGTGGAACCGCTCCTCGTTTTTTTTTTACCAGGGGAGTAAAACCAGAACGTTCATGGCTAAACCCGGCCAGAGGTTGCATTTTGACGGTCTGTTAACCGACGGCGATCTGTATTTTGGCCGTGCGTGGATTGGCCCTGCGCCGCCGTTCTTCCGGGGAACCCGACCTTTGATCGAGCGGGCGCCTTGGCCGGCAGGTGTACCGGCGCCTAAAGCCGCTGGTGGCAATGGCCTACCGCGGAAACTTGGTTCTTGACTTTTCCCTTGCCGTGTGTTCCGGGATATTCGCGGAGGTAGCGGGTTTTCACGGTTTTGCGTTATAATATGGGATTGGGGGTAAGGACCGGAACTGGCAACGTTCTTTTTTGCGGCGGTAAATATGAAATATATGGAAAGCGCCGGAGCTTGCACGCTGTGATTCGAGCCCGGATACAGGCGATGATGATCCGACGTGTGCCCAAATTGATTTTAGATCACACCAGGAGATGCTTATGCATACTTTATCGCCCCAAACAAATCTTCGTGGAAATTACGCGCTGATTTGCGAACGATTGCGGCAGGTGCGGATGCAGGTTTGCGGGCGGCGCGGCCAGTCGCGATTTGCATACCTCCTGGGCCTTTCATCCTCGACTTACAATTACTATGAAAAAGGGCGCGTCCCTCCGGTGGAGGTTCTGGATCTGGCGTCGAAGATCAGCGGGGCGCCGCTGCTGTGGCTTATTCGTGGGGAACCTGCTGATTTCAATGTAAGCGGCATACCTTTCATCGTGGGCGAACTACCGGCCAGAAATCCCGGCGTACGCCGGGATTGAAACGCGACTATCCATTCGTTGGCGCCTGTGGTGTCGGCCGCCATTTCCACATCATCACCAGGCCCGCGCCCCAGAGCGCCAGTCCGCCGTACGTCACCAGTCCCAGGCCGCGCAGAATGTGAAATGGAGGCAGCACCGTGAGGATGTGGGAAAGGGCGAAAAAGGCGAACACCAGTCCCAGCGGCCAGCCGATCGGCAGTTTCCGGTCCCGCTCCCAACGTGCCGCCAGAAGAGCCGTCACCAGCGGCAGAACCATGCAGAAATAATGGGGATGGCAAATGGGAATCATCGGCAGCATGATGACGATCAGCACTCCGAAAAACAGGTTGCGGAAAATGGGGTCATGTTTTCGCCGGCGGCGTTCAACACCCAGTGTCAGACCGACCAAAACGAATGAAATCAGCCAGGCGGCGATTTTTTCGGCCCGGTTCGGCGCCGGCGCCGGTCGGTCGAAATGAAGGGTGTGGTCAATCATCGCCAGGAAAGAAGTAGAATCGGTTTGGTTGATGTCGAATAGTTCACGATTACGGCTGGTGTTGTGATTCAACCCCAGAGCCGGCTCGATAATCACCTGGCTGAAGCGACGATACGCCGCGCTGGTTGCATGCGGACCCATAGCCAGCAATGGAATGACGGCCAAGCCGATGACCAGCGCCAAACCTCCGCCCAGAACCATGCGCCAGCGGAATCGCCAGAGGGCATAGAGAAAAAGGAATCCGGGAAATACCTTCAAAGCCGCCGCCAGGCCGATGCAAAATCCCGACCATATCTGCCGCCGATAAGCCAGCATTGCCCCGGCGCCGCAGAAAAGCATCCCCAGAAGGGCGTTTACCTGACCGCGTGCCAAGGCGCGGCCCAGCGCCGGAAGACAGATCAGAATCGGCAGGATGCGCAAGGCCCACCACCGCCGGCAATAACGAGGCTGGGTTCTTACCAGTGGATCTTCCGAGACACGTTCCAACGCCCGCGCCAGCCAGCACGACCCGACCCAGACAAACCCCACGCTTAGAACAAACCAGATCGCCACGGATACTGGATAAGGCAGAAGGCCGGCTCGGCTCAAACCGGCGGGTGCATCGGCCAACGGAACCAGCAGAATTGCCAGCAACGGCGGATAGTTGTAGTGCCAGCCGTTGGTGTCGGTGACATTATAGGGATTTCGGTGCACCCGCACGGCCCAGGCGGCGCGAAAATAGGTGTCCACGTCGGTCATGCGCCGCTTCAGAAAGCCGCCGGAGCGAATTTCAGTCACCACGCCGAAGACAATCACACCGGCCAGCAGCGTAACAAGGCCGATTCGTTCCAGGCGATTGAGCGGGTCGAACGCACCGGTTGCGGAAGAATTGTTTTCCATGGAGAGTTAATTTCCAGATGGTTGCGTCGTCGGGACGTTTTTACGCGCCTCCGCCTTTTGGTTGGCGCCGGCTTTTACTGATTTCGCCGGCCGGGTTGCAATGGCCACCGGCGGTCCGACCAACAAAGGCTCTTGCCATTGTTTTAGGTGGTTCAACCGGTAGGCGGCCAGAGGCGCAAATGACTTTTCCATTGGTGTGGCATGCGGAGAAAGAAATCGCCGGTAAATCGCCGCAGCCTTGCCCCATTGACCGGCATCTTCGTAGGTCATGGCCAGTCCCAGTTGCGCCCGCGCTACGATCAGCGTTTGAGATGGGTATTTTGCAACTACCATCGCAAATGCGTTTTCAGCCGCCCGAATTGCCTGCCCGCGGCCGGCTTTTACCCCTCCTGCGCCCTCCGGTGGATTCCCCCGCGTCAGCAAAGAAAGGTAAATCTCTCCGATTTTTAGATACGCCTGCGCCCGAACCGGCGCGATGTCGTATGCGGCGATGACATTCTTTTGAATTTCCTGCGGCGTTTGCGCGGTCTGCAAAGCGATCCATGCTTCCTGGCGCCGGCGGGCGCGACTCGCCTGACGAAATTTGATCAACTCGAACACCAAGGCCGCGACTGCAAGGGCCAGCAGGATGTAAATTCCATAGCGGCGGATGAATACGTACAGGCTGGCCAAGCTGCCAATCAGGTCGTTTTGTTGAAGTTCGTGACGTTCTTGCGCTTTCATTCGGATGGTAGTATATAAGCATCGCTGCGGTTACACCATCATGGCGTGCGGCAATTTTTTCGGGTGTATGGTTGGAGCAACGACACCCCGCCGCACGGATATGGATTAAGGCTCGCTTCGTGGCGGCGAAACCCGGCCAAAAATAACGTGTTTTCCAACGGTGCTCTGAAACTTTATAGTGTAGTTGTGCGTATGGCAAATTAGCCGGCCGTCGGTTGGTCCCAAGGGGCAAGGCGGGAAGGTAGACAAGATCCCCCCGCAGGGGGGCATTTTTAGGAAAAGGAGTATTCCATGCGTAGGTTCAAGTTTCCACACATTGTTACATTCCTCACTGCCTTGGCGCTGGTTCTCGGCGCCGGGACGATGGCTCTGGCCCAACACCCTCCGGGGCCGCCACCGCACCATCGCGTTTGGCCTAAGGGCAGTATCATCGGCAGAGTGGTGAACTTGCGAGGAAAACCGGTCCGGGGAGCGATTGTCCGCGTGATGTGCCTCCCGGGGAAAATGGGCGGTATGCACCGTCGCATGGGAAAGCCCATGCCCGGTCGGACTATTTGGCGCCACTTTACCGTCGGAATCACCCGTACCGGTAAGAAAGGCGCCTTTATCATCCGCAACGCTCCGGTTGGCCGCTATCGCGTGATGGCGTTTAAACGCGGTGTCGGCGGGGGGCATCTTCCCCATCCGGTGAGAGTCCGTCCACACAAGGCCACCCATGTTGGCACGATTAAGCTTCGCCACTGGCGCAAGCATCCTAGGCATAAGAAGTAATCCACGTCTTTTTCCAGAAGGGAAAATGGAGAAAGAGGGTATTGATGTGGTATCCGTCAGCCGGGGGTTTGCGAACCCCCGGCTTTTTTCTTTTTACGCAACATGCGGGGATGGGGTTGCTGCCCTTCTCATTTTTCTTGATCCGGCATGACTCCGGTGCGGCGATACACAAATTTGTTCGTGAACGGTTACGCGAAATCAATAGAGAAAAATTTTTCGGGACAACGGGACCCAGGATAATTTTGTTGCTTGCTTTTTTTTCCGGCTCGCCCATACTACCCGTGAGAGTATGTGCCGGCGTTGGTGGACCTCGACCGATACGTTCCGGGGCGTATCCATGAGTTCACGTTTCATCATCGGCATGAAGATTCGCCCGCCGTTGCTGTGCCTCCCGGGTAATTGCCTGGCGAATTTCGTACAGGGAACGCCGCATGTCGAAAGCAATCCGAAATTCCAGCGGGCCGGCAAGTCCGAAACGGTTGACTCCTCGGGAATCGGGGCGAATTTTTGACCGGCGTCATTTTTTAAGTGGCGCGGCCCTGGCGGGTCTGGCCGCCCCGATCATGGGGGGCGCCAATCTCGCCCTGGCGATTCCGCCGTCTCCGAAGCCGCAAAGCGGAGACTTCCGCGAACCATACCTTGATGTCCGGAATTTCGGCGCCCGGGGCGATGGCAAGACGGATGACACGCGGGCCATCCAGAAGGCGGTAACCAGAGCCTGTGCGCGGAGTAATAAACTTCTGTTTCCGGCGGGAAGGTTTGTTGTATCGTCAACCATCAAAGCGGAATTCGGCGATCGCGGCGGGTGGCTGGCCGGCGCCGGGCAAGATGTTACCTTTCTGGTCAACAATCAATCCGACGCATCTATTTTTCTGTTTTCCGGCAATATGTGCGCACTTTCGGATATGACGCTCATGGGGTCCGGCGCGGCGCGGAGCGGGGCGCTGGTCACCACCCAATGTGCAACCGAGAATATCACTCGCTGCCTATTCTCGACATATTACCATGGGATCAAGGCGTTGGGCAATGTCGGACTCATCAGAGATTGCAGTTGGAAACAGCCGCAATCCGGCGATTCCAATGGCATGATCGTCGATGGCTATGCCGGCGGAATGACGCTGGACAACGCCGTGATGTATGTACCCAGGATAATCCCATATAGTGGAATACAAGTTCAGAATTGTGGGGCCTTGCAAATATCCAATAGCAATATCATGATGCAAAATAACGATTTATTGATCGTTCCCCCCAGGGGTCGCGGGGCCTTCTCGGTGAACGCTGTCAATACATTTTTCGATACCGCGACCACCGGCATTAATATTTGCCCGCAAGGCGGCGCCGTCGTCCGCTGTTCGTTCACGCAATGCTGGGCCAGCAGCCATGCCCGCAACGGCGTATATATCGGGGGATCCGGCCTGATCGATGGCATTCAGTTTATCGGTCTGCAAGCTAATTTCTGTGGAGAAAATGGCTTGTCGATAAACTCCCCGGCGAAAAATATCATGGTGGAGGGTGGTGAGGGTGTTGCCAATAAAATGGCCGCGATATACATGGGCAATAACGTAACAGGCGTCATGGTCAACCATTTCTTCGGAGGATCCGGGTTTGGTGTTCCAGATGGCAACAAGTATGGGATATTGATAGGTAAAGACTGCGACAACTACCAGATCGCCAACTGCCATCTTCTGGGCAATCAATCCGGAGCGATCCGTGATCACTCATCCACGTCGGCCGTTAAAAGAATCGTTGTTAACAACATGACATAAAATACCGATGTCCCGCGGGGTCAAATTTATATGGAGAACGTCGTTATGTTGGAAGAAATCCCCAATACCAGCAGGCCGGCAAGTCTGCCGGAGTTGATCCGTCCCGATTCGGAACGAATTCTGGGCCGGCGCCGTTTTCTGGGCGGCGCGGCCCTGGCGGGTTTGGTCGCCGCGGCTGCCGGTAGCGGCGCCGCCATCGCCAGACCCGCGGTCGCGGAACCCGCCCCCCATGCTTCCGGCAGTCTTGCCGTCAACGTCTGTGATTTTGGCGCCCTCGGCAATGGTCGAAAGGACAATACCGCCGCGTTCCAAAAAGCGCTGGACCATGTTCATGCGCGGGGCGGCGGCATCGCGGCCGTTCCGGCGGGCCGCTACCTTTTCAAAGGCCACCTCACCCTGCCCGCGCAAACCACGCTCCAGGGCGTGTTCCACGCGCCGCCGGCTTTTGTCCGCAATTCCGGAACCGTTCTCTGGCCTACCGAAGGCCGGGGCAAACCGGACGGCCATCCCTTTCTGACCAGCAATGGCGATAATGTCACCATTCGCGGTCTGGGAATTTATTATCCCGAGCAGGACGTGCAAGCCGCGGCGCCTGCGCCCTACCCGTGGACCATCCAACACGCTACGGGAGACAACCTCGCGGTGTTGGACGTGGCCCTGACCAATCCATACCAGGGGATGCATCTGGTGCTGGCGGGGCGGCATTATATCGCCCGCGTCTATGGCCAGCCGCTGCTTACGGGCATTTATGTCGA
>JAJZKJ010000103.1 GCA_021804195.1 Acidobacteriota bacterium | reverse complement strand
GCAGCGGCTCAAGGGGTCTACGGACCCGGTTTTCGCCGCTGGCTCCTTGCATCTGGCCCGTTTCCGGCCAATCAATCCATCATTACACGGCTGACAGAGCACTAGCCCGGGGGAGAGTGAACTTGGGAGAGAGGGCCTATGGCGCGGCAGGCGACGCCTTGGCCCGGCCGACGACGGCGCGGACGAATATCTCCTGGATGGCCGACTTGAATCGTTTGAACGCCACGGGCGTCGTCACCGGATTGGCCCAGGTGCCGGTGACCTCCACGGAACTGACATTGGATTGCAAAGCGTCCAGAACCGCCCTGGCCTGGGGAATAAATGGAATATGGAAATTGCGGAAGGGCCGGACGGTTCCGACCACGTCGCCCTTGATACGGCTCTCGGGCATTCGCCAGATGTTGTTAATGACGCCTGTGCCCAGCACGTACACGCCCCGATTCCAATAATGCAGGGAGGTGATGTGGGCGTCGCCATTTTCCACCCGCCAGCGGGCCGCGCCGCGACCGGTCGGCGCGCCGATCGGCATGACGGTCAACGGCCGATCCACCGCGGCTATGATGGCGGTATCCGACAGATCGGAACGCGTGATGCGGATGCGCCCATGGCCGAAGGCGTAGCGCCATCTTCCCGGAGTGGCAATGATTACCGCGCGCCCGGCGAGCAGGCCGGGTATCGGGGGCCGATCGGGTTGAACGCTTTGCGTGATCTGTCCGAGTTGCACGCCCTGGAAACGCAGGTTCGCCTGCGCGGAATAAATCGCGCCGCTGTGGCGGGTGAACATGGCCCACGGCCGGATGGTTCCATCAGCCAGAGCGAATGTGGACTTGGCGAGCACGGCGCTGTGGTGGGTGAAGAATAGCGTAAATTGCGAATCGTCGATGTGCATGGCCGCGAAGCGCGCCCGCCGGGCATGAATTTTCATGCTCAATTGCAAAGGCGCCAGTGGATGGGGGCCCGCGGCCGGTCCAAGCGCGAGCGTCCCGGCGAAATCGCCATGGAGCAGGCGCAGCGGCTGCACACCCGGCAAAAGCGCCGCCAGGTGCGGCACGTCGTAATGCAATTGGGCGGCCGCGGCCAGCGGATGACCCCAGGTATACGCCACCGAACCGCTGAACGTGTTGCCCATCGCCGCGGCGCGAAGATGCGAAATTGCCATCCGCTGCCCCGTGGCCGTGACATGCCCCGTGAGATGTCCCCGCAGAACCACCGTGCGGGGAGGCGCCGGCGGAGCTTTCTTTGCCGGCGTTGCCGGTCTTGTCGTGCGAATGGCGGATGATGTCGTTGGGGGGCGCGGGGGCAAGACATTTTTTGCCGCCGGACGGGCGGGCTTGACCTTGCCTGGTAGAACAACCGTTTGGAGAAAATGCGCCCGGATGTCGGCATTCCCGTAGGCGGCCGGTTGGAGCCAGGGCCAACTTCCCTGCCCCTGGCCGGATAAAGATATGGATATGTTCTTACTGGGTATCGCCAGCGGCCAATGGGCGACGGTAAACTGCAATTGCACATTCTGCGGATTGGCTTGCGCCCAACTGGCCGTGGCGTGAATGAAACTCCCGGCTTCCTGAATCACGATCGGATTGAGCGTTAACACGCCATGGTCAAAAATCATTTTGGCCGAGGCGGTGGCGATGTGGGACACGACCAAACCCAGCGGCAGCGGCGGTGGAACTATGTTGTCCAACGCGATGGTTCCCTGGACATGGGCCTGATGCACGTCGCGATTCGGCACGTCGACCCGGACACTCAAGTTTACCTGGCCGCTGAATTTCTGCGCCTGGGGCGGCAGCAACCAGGTGGCCAGTTGGGCGGCGGACAGCCCCTGGGCCGCGAAGTTCATCGTCGCGAGTCTTCCGGAAGTACGTGCCGTGGCGGCAATGGTGATCCGACCACCCAGCAGTGCCAGCGGGATTGCGGCCACTTGCACGTGGCGCCGGGTCAGCAGGCCATGGACATGAACCGTCGGCAAGAGCAGGGGATGGTTGTTCACCGTCAACCTTGTGCCCGCAAGCTGGCCGTTAATATTCAGTTTCACCGGCAACAAAGTGCCCGTGGCCAGCAATTTTCCGGATATCAGACCACCGACGGACCAGGCGGTCTTGGCGGTCGCGCCCGGCGAAACCAGCGGCAGGCCGGTAACGGTCAGCAGCAGGTGCGCCGGATATTGATTGATAAAAATGCAGTTGCCGCTGGCGGTGAGGCTCCAGGAAGGATTTTTCACGGTTAGATTTTCCAAATCCATGCCGCCCCAGTTGCCGTAGGCGTCCAAACGAAAGTTTACATTAGGGGGAAGCGCGGCCAGGGGAATGGCGTTGCCGGGTGCGCGCAGATGCAGGTGCCACAGGCCCAGGAACAGGCTGTAGCTGCCGGTTAGAAGCGAGTGAGGATCGCTCGCCAGCGTGCAACGGCGCACGACGATTTTTTCGTTGGCGAATGTTCCCACGGCATGCAAACCGCTCAAATTGATGTTTCGCCAATGCTGCCAGGAAAGCTGCGGCGCCGCGAGTTGCCAATTAAGCCCCCGGCGAAAACTTCCCTGTGCGGAGAGTTGAAGTTGGGCGTTCCACGAACCGTAAGGCGTCTGCCCGCTGGTTGTGATATCGGCGGCGAGGACCCGCCAGCTCGGCCAGGGCGACGCCAGGTGAAAGTTCAACGATCCGCTTTGCAGTTCGGCGCCGAATAGCGACACGTTGTGCCACGACGCCTTGGCCTGGGCGCTGCCCATGGCGGGATTCATTAAACCGGTCAGATGAATTTCGCCGCCGCCGGCCTGGGCCGCCAGCTTCTGGATATGGATGCCCCGGTCGTCGGCCCAAAGTTGGCCGCGATAGAGCAGGATCGGTCCGCGAATCCAGGGCATGCGCACGTTCAGATGTTGCGGCGAGATTCGCCAGCCGGTCGGGGTGTAGGCGACCGTGGCGCTGCCGCGCAATTGCACCGGGCCGATGCGAATACGGGCACGGGTGAGTTTTTCATGCAAGACGGATTTGGCGTATTGACCGAGTAAATGGGTTCGCATGAGCACATCACCCCCCCGCCACTGCGGCCAGAATGCTTTGAGCCAGGTCTGTATTCCCGCGGCGGAAAGCTGCACGCTGTGGAACCAGTCCTGGCCCGGAACCAGCACGCCCCGGGCTTTCAGCCAGCCGCCCCGCGCCGTCATCGCCGTGGCCAGGCGAAAACGCCACGTCAGGGGACCTTGCGGATGGGCAGCCAGGGTAATGCCCGTGATCTTAAGCCCCCGCCCGGTTGGCGCCGGCTCGCTCAGACTTCCCTCGGTTAGCGTCACGACCGGGAAGGTTGTTGCGGACAAAGGCCGGGTGCCCGGATGAGTCGTCTTCCATTGTTCCCAGGCGTGGCGGATCGCGCTCCAGGCAAGCGAAATATTCCGTCCGCCCTGGCTGCTGCGGCGCACAATCAACCGGGGAGCCACGATTTGTATGGCCCGCAGACGCAATTCCCCGGTCAGCAGAAACAGGGGAACGATATTATGCGTGAAGCGCAATTTCGCAATGTGCAAAAACGGCCAGTGACCCAGAGGCAGGCCGACGTCGACGCCGTAGAGCGTGGTCCGGCCTTGCCAATTGATGGTGATTTTCCGGGCGTTGATGCGCAGACCCAGGAAGGTCTGGAGCCTGTTGAGAACCCATTGGTGGGCGTAATGAGATTCTAAAAACCGTTGGCCGACCAAGGCGCTCGCCGCGATCGTTACCACCGCCGCCAGGGTCAGGATGACCAGCCAGCGCCTGCGCCAGCGGCGCCTCAGCGGCGTCGCCGGGGGCGCTGATGGCGACGCGGACGCCGGTGGCGCAGATGGCGGCGCCGAAACGGACGGACTTGGCTGGGATGGTGTTTGCTCCATGGGGTTGCTCTCCGGACCGGCCGCGTTCATTGCTTTTGCGCCGGTGGAATGTTGCCGGAGGTTTGCGGGCCAAAACCAAATATCCACCAGTCGCTGCGATAGGTTCGTCCCACATACGGACCGGAACTGGCGACGATTTCACCGGTCTTTTGCCAATACGCCACATACGCGATGCTGGTGTAGCCGGACTGCCGGACGTTTTGCAAAAAGGCGATTTGGGGAAACGCCACGGGAATGGAAAAACCCGTCGCGGTTCCGGTGGTATAGCTGCCGAAGGCCAACGCGGGAATACCGAACATCAAGTTCTGCTGGTTGACGCTTTGGGCGCCGCAGCGCACTTCCAGAATGATCTGGGCCTGCGCTTGATTGCTCACCAGCCGTACCCCGTGGGCCAGCAGGTGCGCGCGCAGATCGGCGATGAGAAATTGCGGCATCGGCAGATCGGGATTGGGGTAAGCCATGTCCAGATACTGCGTGTTCAAGAATACTGTGCGACCGCGCAGGTTGGCCGTCGAAAGCTTGGAGATCGCCTCGGAAGTTGACTGGGAAAGCAGAAACTGCTCATTGGCTGTCTGGGGCGGATTGGTCGTGATCATCGTGGAGCACCCGCCGAGCAGCAGAAGAGTTAACCATAATGGTGTAAAAATACCGGGATGACGCAAAATAGCGGAGAAATGTCGTTTATCTACGTGCATGCGGTGCAATCTTTATGTCCCGTTTTCCACCACGGCCCGCGAAGTCCCGACCTCTGCCGACCCCGGGGCCTGCCGGCAGGTCGGGATCGCCGGCGGGATGGAAACCCGTGGCCGTTTTCCGCGCCACCTTGAACAGTTACCTCTGCGTGCGTTCACGCCCAGGCGGGCATTCCCCGCCTGGCACTGTCTACCGGTAGACAGTGCCAGGCAGGCCGAAAAATTGCCGCGCCTGGATCGTCGCGTCGAGACCACAATATTGCAAACGCCGGGCGGGCGATATTATTGCCGCGTTTGCTCGGTTTGATTCTCCGCCGGCGAATTCCGATGGTCCGCGCAGATGCGATTATACCGGCCCAGCAGCCGTTTGCGTATCTGCTGAAGAACACCGACGGCCACGCCCGCCTGTTCCGCCAGCGGCGCGCCGGGGTTGTTTTCAACCACTTGCAGGGCGTTCTCGAGAACGGAGTCGATCAGATCCCTGGCGCGGCGGCGATCTTCGGGCGATTGCAGGCGGAAATCATTTTGCGTACGCGCGGGCAAACCGGGCATGCGGTTGCGCAGGGGATGATCCAACTGCGAAACGCCGCGGTTCTCATCGGAATCCGGCAGGTCGCGTGCATGTTGCCGCCGCTTCTGTTCGGCCAGCCAGTGCAACATGGCGCGGCGCAGCAGGCGGCCGAAGTAGGCGGCGGCGGCCCGGCGCGCCGGGTCGTAATGCGCAATCTGTTTCATGGCGTAAATAACCGCCTCGCTGATGGCGTCCTGGCGGTCCTGCCCGTAGCGGAAACGCACGCTCGCGGCGCGGCACACGGCCAGTTCGCGCATGGCCAGGAATATCTCCTGCCAGTTGCCGGGAATGTCCAGCAGCAGTTCGTTGAGGCGGCGGTGGCGGCCGGTGGGAACGGTCATGGGAATCTCCTTATAATAAAGTAATTTAGATATCACAATTTATTGGAACGCGGATGCGGCGGAAATTGCGCGCCAAGCCGCGGGACCGCGCCCCCGCGCGGCGCTGCCGGCGTATTTAGAAAATCGGTGTTGCGAAACTCCGCCGGCGGCGCCGCGGTGGGGATTCGTCAGTCGCCGGGGCCGATTCCCAGCAGCGCCGCGATGCGCGGATCGCGCCGCCAGGTGTGCAGCATCTGGCGCTGGATTTGCGCCACGCGCGAAGCGTGCAGCCCCAGCCGCGGGGCCACCTGCCGGCACGGCGTGTCCTGGAGAATGCACAAATGAAGAATCAGCCGGCGGCGGGGACACAGACCGCTCTCCAGCCGCGCCAGCAGATCGTCCTGGCGGATGACCGCGGCGGCGAACGCCGCGCGGGGCGCCCAACCGCCGGCCCGCGCCGTTTCAACGAGCCGGCGCGGCGACTGGCGCCGCCAGCGGCGCGCGGCGTCACGCGCCGCGCCCAGAATCCGCCGGCGGGCATGGGCCGGAAAAGGAACGCCCCGCGTGGGGTCATAACTTTCCATCGCCGCGCACAAGCCCAGAAAGCCCTCCTGCTGTAAGTCGCAGCGAGGCATGTCGGCCACAGTCGAAGCAACTTGCCGTGTCACCGCCCGCACCAGCGGCAGGCAGATCTCGAGCAGTTCCTCCCGGGCCAGACCGCCCGCATAGCTTTGCGGCGCCCGGCGCCATATCTGCCACAACCGGTCCGCACGTGCCGCGGCCGATTCCCGCTGCGACGCCAGGACCGGTTCTTCCGCTGTGCCGCAGGCGGGCCCATACTCGGAGTGGTTTTCCAGTGAACGAGAACTTTGCGGCGTGGCGTCGGGCCGGTTTGTCACCGGCAGTGCCCGGCGGAAACGTATCCAGCCCAGAAATCGCCGGCTCAAAGCGGCCAACTGCGCCGGCACGGCCGCGATATTGTTCTGCGTGAATGTTGTCAGAAAATCATTGTTCATAAATCGCGCTCACTTGCTGATGCGACGGCAGCGTGCCGCCAATATACCGAACAAATACCGAACTTCAACTATGTAAATCGCCGCGAGCGGGAGAAATGGATAATAAAAATCGTTTCGCTCCCAATGTGGGGGCGCGGATGTCCTCACCCGCATCAAATACATTTTCCTTTGTGCCCAGTGGCTTCAATGGGGCCGCGGCGGCGGGCAACCCGCCGCCGCGGAAAATGCCCGCCTCGAGCATCAAGTAACCGCCCCAAATAATGCTTCAATGGGGCCGCGGCATTGAGCCGCGGAAAAGGGGGCGGAGGCGTTTGTAAACGGCCATCTCACGGGTGTATGATTCACTTCGGCGGTGCGCCTTGATCGCGGTTCTCGCGTTGGTGGAATAGACACAGCCATGTACGCCCCGGCCGAGCCGTGCGTCCAGTTTAATACCGAGCCGGGCGGCGTACGCCCTGGAGTTTCGATCAGGATTGTCCGGAGCTGCTTCCATGAATCAGGTTAACACCTCGGGTGGCTTCTCCCGCCTCGTCCACATCGAACTGCACGTTGCCGACCAGTGCCTTCCGGTAGCCCAGATGGGCGGCGGCCGGCTGATATTTGATCAGCCGGTAAAATTGCCCGGCACGATCGGCGAAGTGCTGATGCGGATCGACGGATTTCCAGCCGGCACGCCCGTCACCACAAGACGCTGGCGTGTATCGCTGCGGCCAAGTTCCGTGCCAGCCCGCATCGTGTTTGCCGACTTCGGACCGGTCGCTTGATCGTCCATGTATGCTAATGGTAACATTTTTTTTTCATGAGTCAAATCACGTTTTATTATTTGGGGAGGTTCTAGGAACCGATTGACAATATGAACCAAAACGCCTAACATTGCATAATCGCGGTAGCGTTTGGCAAACCACCGCGAAGCGCGCCCCCGCCTGGCTAAACGCCATGCCGGCGTCGCGGCGATTTACATAGTTGA
>JAJZKJ010000102.1 GCA_021804195.1 Acidobacteriota bacterium | reverse complement strand
GCTTGGGAAAAATATCATCGGTGGGCCGGCTTATAACATCAACCTGGACGTGTTCCGGGCGCTGATTCTCACCATTACCGGCTGGCCGGGCGGCAAACCGGAAACGGAGCGCCGGCCCGGCGACATTCGCCGTCCCACCGATGATATTTTTCCCAAGCGCGTTCTGGTGTTCAGTCCCCATCCCGATGATGACGTAATCAGCATGGGCGGTACGCTGATTCGTCTGGCGGAGCAGGGGCATGAAGTGCATGTGGCGTATCAAACCAGCGGAAACATCGCCGTATTCGACAGCGACGCCATCCGCTTCGCCGATTTTGCCGCCGAATTCAATCGGCTTTTTCAGCTGGACGCCGAGGCCGCCCGGCGACTCGAGGAGCAAGCCGAGCAATTCATCCGCGGAAAATCGCCGGGGCAGGAAGATTCCCCGCAGCTCCGGAAGATCAAGGCGTTGATTCGTCGCGGAGAAGCCCGCGCTGCCGCGCGCGAATTTCGGATTCCGATGGAACGGCTTCATTTTATGGATTTGCCGTTCTATGAGACCGGCGCCATCAGGAAAAACCCCCTCGGCGAACGGGACGTGCAATTAACCGTCGATCTGCTCGCGGCCGTTCAACCGCATCAGATATACGCCGCCGGCGATTTGGCTGATCCGCACGGAACGCATCGGGTGTGTCTGCAGGCGGTCCTGCGCGCCATGGAGCGGGTTCGTTCGCAAAACTGGTTTGAAAAGTGCGAGGTATGGCTCTACCGCGGCGCCTGGCAGGAATGGGAGCCGGAAGATATCGACATGGCGATTCCTTTAAGCCCGCAGGAACTTATGCGCAAGCGCGACGCCATTTTCAAACACCAGAGCCAGAAAGACCGCGCCATGTTCCCCGGCGGCGACGGGCGGGAATTCTGGCGGCGCGCCGAGGAACGCAATCGCGCCACCGCGGCGCTGTATGACCGGCTCGGCCTGGCCGAATATGAAGCCATCGAAGGATTCGTTCGCTGGCGGCCGGGCGAAATGAAGTCCGTACGGTGAAGGCGGCATCTGTTTCCGCCGGCGCGCCGCCGCGTCCGGAAAAAGAGCGGCGGCTTGGCTATCGCCCCAGGCCAATGGAACGCACTTTTACCCATGCTCCCGGCTGGCCCTTGCGCACCGGATCGATCCGCAATTGAATCATGGCCCCGCGGTATGTTTTGGCGCCGGAGAGATTCACTACGTAGTGATGGTATCGACCGTCGCCGTGAATGGGAAAAAACACCCGGCGAGCCGGAGCAAAACCCCGATTGTGAAATCCGCGCCACCAGACGGCGCCGGTTTTGCGAGTAGTTTTGAAAGCGGCGTAAAGATAAAGATCCGGCGCTTCTCGGGCCCGCCAAAACCAGTCGGGACCGATCAATTGCGGGTGAGCGCCGCGCAGGGAAACATCCAAGCGCCCCCGGATCGGCCAACCGGTGTCGGTGGCGTCGTGATAAATCCAGTGTTGCCGGTTATTTGTAAAAACCCATTGCGGAGGCTTCGGCACCCCGTTATGTTTATATGCATAATTTCGTATCTGTTTTAGTGTTCCCACGATCAGCACGTAACGATAACGATAGTCGATATTATGATCGATGATATCGTGGAAAATGGGGGCGATATAACCAGTCGGCGCGGCGCGGGAACCTCCCTGGCCGGGCGGCCAGTTTGTAAACCCTCCCAAATAGAGATAATCGCCGGGAGTCCAGATTCCTATGCCAAACCCGGCGCGATTGACCAGGGCTGCCCAGTTTTCCGTCGCGTGCCAGGCGATCCATGGAAACTGATGCCGTTGAACCTCTTTCTGTTCGCGCCGCACCACGGCGCGCGGATCCAGCCAGTGCACCGCCTGATGGGTGAAAGGCTTCCGGCCCGTATACGATATCAGTCGCCAGAGTCTGCCTATGGTATAGATGGCCGGACATTCCTGCCCGTGGCCGGGATACTGGATTTTATTGCGGCGGAACGCCTCCATTTTGGCGTGCACATGGATCGTATCGCCCTGGAGGCGTATACTCGTCCGGAAAGTGCAATGGGCCGGCACATGGTCCAGGGGCCAGATCATGGGGATGCACCGAACCACCATGCGCGTGCCGGTGTTCTTGAAATACACCGTTCGGGATCGCCATCCGAACACATCGCCCGCCTGAATGGGATTCCAGCCGAGGTTTCGCCAGACGGGCAAAATTTTCGCGCCCGGCGGAATATAAGGAACCGGACCGGAATAATCCGACATCTGAATTTCCCGGCCCAGATCATGGTCATTGATGAGATTTTCCCTGCCGCCGGATTTTGAAATCCACGTGATGGCGCCGCCCATGGCCAGATTCACTCCTACACGCACGCGGCCGTTGTCCAAGTAACGCATTCGGGGCGCCAGCGGACGGAGGGGCACGGCCGCAGTCGGCGGCAAGCCGGACGGCAACACTAGAGTAAAAATAAATATAAGTAATAGTCTACGAATATACATATACAATCAGTCCGGGCGTTCGCGAGCCGGGAAAGTCAACAGTTGCACCCGTCTGGCTTGTTCGGGATCGGCGACATGGTCGCTGTGGCACGGCGCCTTTTCGCCCGGATGCGCCAGAGTATGAATCCGCCGGGGGCTCAGCACGCCGCGTTGTCGCAGCAGCTCCGCCCCCTGCCCGCTGATGCCCGCGGAGGGGATAGCCTTTTTCGCGGGCTGAAATTCCGGGTCTTTCCCGCTGGCAAATTCCTGGATCTCCTTGCTGATTCGCATGGAGCACCAGTCGTGTCCGCACATGGCGCAGAAATCGGTGTCCACTTCCAGGTCTTCATCATGCAGCGCCCGCGCCGTGGCGCCGTCAAAAGCCAATTCAAACATTTTCGGCCAGTTCAGCGCCGCCCGCGCGCGCGACATGTCATCGTCCCATTGCCGGGCGCCCGCGATGCCGCGGGCGATGTCGCCGGCATGAGCGGCGATTTTGTAGGCGATGCAGCCCGCCTGCACATCCTGCGCTTTGGGTAAACCCACATGTTCCTTGGGCGTGACGTAGCAAAGCATGGCCGCGCCGGCCCGGGCGGCTTCGGTCGCCCCGATGGCGCTGGTGATGTGGTCATAACCGGGAAAAACGTCCGTGGTGAGCGGTCCGAGTACGTAAAACGGAGCATCATCGCATATCCGTTGTTCGAGCTGCATATTCAGCGCGATCTGATCCATCGGAATATGCCCCGGCCCCTCCACCATCGCCTGTACGCCCGCCTCCCGCGCCCTTTGCACCAATTCGCCAAGCGTCTGAAGTTCCGCCAGTTGGGCCGCGTCCGTGGCATCGGCGCAGCACCCCGGCCGCAGGCCGTCGCCCAGAGAATATGTCACGTCGTATTGCCGCATAATCGCGGAAATCTCGTCGAAAAGTTCATACATCGGGTTTTGCCGGTTGTGGATAATCATCCATTTGGCCAGCAGACTCCCGCCGCGACTGACGATGCCGGTGAGACGGTTTTTGATCAGTGGAAGATACTCCTTGAGCACGCCGGCATGAATGGTGAAGTAATCCACACCCTGTTGCGCCTGCCTTTCGATTTCCTTGAGAATGATGTCGCAGGTAAGGTCCTCGATCCGCCGGCCGATGATCATGGAATAAATCGGAACCGTGCCGATGGGAATGGTGCTGTGATCGATAATTGCCTGCCGGCATTCCACCAGATTACCGCCGGTGGAAAGGTCCATCAGCGTGTCGGCGCCGTATCTCTGGGCCCATTGGAGCTTTTCAATTTCTTCCTGCATGTTGCTGCTCACCGGCGAAGCGCCGATATTCGCATTGATTTTCGTGGTGATCTTGCGGCCTATACCCGTCGGGTCAAGCCGTTTGGGAGCGTGCCTTCCCCGAAAACTTTCTTCGTCGGCGATGATACTTGCCCGCTGGTCCACCGTCTGATTGACCCAGAGCCTGGTCCCTCCCGGGCGCGCGCCGGGATGGCCGCAATCCGCCGGCAATGGGTAATTCATTTCCATCGGATCGGAAGATCCGCCGCCGCGCCCGCCCGTGCCCTGCAAATGCCGGATGTTGGCCGGAATAACCAACCGGCCGATCTCCACCTCACGGCGGATAAATTCGGGAGATTGCCCTTCGCGCTGTGCGACGCGGCGCATCTGCGGCGTAACAATGCCGGCACGGGCGAATTCGTATTGCGTCGCCGGTCGCCGACCGTTGGATGATGTCGATGGAAACATCTTGCGTACCTCCTATGGACAAGGGCCGCTGAACAAGCGGCGAAACAACAGGGTAGAATCGCGGCGGAAAACCGGTATCAGGGGGCAAGCGGCTGAAAGATCGACAGCTTGGGCTCGCGTTCCCTACGCCGGTACAACCCGGTTCAGGTTCTAAGGGTTTGTTCTCAGTCCCGGCTTATCCGCCGCGGCGGGTTCCGGGACACCCCTAGCGAACTAAAAATAATTATAACGGTTTTCCTGACCGGTGTGAACAGGTGGGATGGCGTGGCATTTTTTCGCAAATGCCCGCCTGTGCGTGAACGCTCGCAGGCAGTCGTTTGGAACCGTCAATCCCGATTCAATCCCGATTCTTGACGCTTCGGCTGCCGGATGTTAGGTTCAAATGAACCGCCGTTAAGGAATCCAAGATTCACTTAACGGCGTTTAAGGAGATTCCCATGTGCTTCCGTACGGTCCGTTTGGGCAATCGCAACGTTTCGCTTATCACTCTCATCCTGGCTGGCGTGTTCGCCGCAGCGTTTGGTTTCGCCGGCTCGGTTGTTGTGGTTGGGTCCGTCCAGGTTCCGGCTGCGACCACCGCGCCGTCGACAGAGCCGGCGTCAACACCAGCCTCCCGTTCCGTCAACGTACCGATACCCTCGCCAAGCCCCTCGCTCCAGGCAACCACCAGGCCCAGTCGCAAATCCAGCGCTACCTCTTCCAGGGCTTTGTCCAAAAAGCCTTTTGTCGGCGTGGTAAATGCGACGGATGTCAACGTTCGCAGCGGGCCGGGACTGGCCTATTACCCCGTGGGACAATTGACGCGGGGCGATCTGGTCAGAGTAGTCGGGACGGTCAGAAGTTGGTATCGCATTGCCGCCCCGGTGGGAACGCGCTGCTATATAGCCAGCCAATACATAAAACTCGCGCCTGGCGGTGCGAAGGGTCGTGTGAGTGCGGACTTTGTCAATTTACGCGCAGCCAGCGCGTTGGCGCCCGCCAGCCACTATGCGGTAGTCGGACTGGTGCGCCGGGGCGAGCATGTTTCCATTACGGGCCAATCCGGAAAATTCCTCATTATTCGACCACCGCATGGAACGACGTTCTACATTGCCGCCCGATTTATCCGGCCCGCGGCGGCAGGTAGCGTTTACGTGACCGCCCGGATTAAGATGCCCGCCGGTTTTCATGGACCGGGGCTTGCCACGCGGTTGGCTTCTTCCGCCGGCACAGGCGGCGCGTCCGCCGTGACGACCCAACCAGTCGCCGCTGCGCAAGTTGCCGCTACGCAAGCGGTCGTACCACTGCCCTCCAGCGGCGTTTCTACATCATCCGGCGTACCCGCTCCGACCAGCCGGCCCGCGGTTATTCCAGTTATTCCCGGTTTGGTGGCGCCGGCGCCGCAAGTTTCCTACAATCAGTCCGCCTACACCGCCTTCAGCCGTCTCAATCACAAAATTCAGTTGGAATTTCGCAAACCACTGCTGCAAGAGCGGCATCTGGCGTCGCTTTTGAAAGGCTACCAGAACTTGCTTAAACGTCCCCAATTGCCACCCTCGGTGCGGCGGGGCAGTGTCGCGCGCATTCAATTGCTTAAGAAGGAACTCGCCATTCAAAAACTGGTTGAGTCGGCCGCGAAGGCGCCACCGATTAAACAGGTGATCGCTCCCTATCAACAGCAATGGAAAAAATCACAGGAGGAGATTGCCAAGGCCTACGAAAATGCGCCCTACCTGGCCAAAGGCGTTCTCAAAACCAGTCAGGCCGTCAGGGATTACGCACTGGTCGATCCGGCAACCGGCCGGGTGATCGCCTACCTTGTGCCGAACGGGAAAATCGCGATTTCCAAGCTGCTCGGTTCTTACATCGGTGTGAAAGGCGAAGTGATCAGTAAAACCGGTATGACGGTCAAGGTGATTCAGGTTGTCAGCGCCACGCTTTTGCCGCCACCCCATATCCGGCGTGCGCCCGGCGGCGGAGGTTCCCAGTCCGCACCATGAGACGCGCATCTTTAATTTCTTGCGGCTTGTCGCAGACTCGGCGCGATGGGATTGCCTGTTTACCCGCTCCATAGTCTCTTGGGCGCGGCGATTGCCCGCGTACCGGTTCAGCCGGCAACGCGAGCCCCCTCCATCTCCGGGCGAATGGCGGCGCGATGAACGACGGCGAGCCGGTCCGCGAATCTTTTTTCCTTGCGATTGATGAATCCCTTCCGGTGATACGCATATCCCGCGATCAGCGGGAACGCCAGTGTGGCTTCGGCGTAGACCATCTGTTCGAAAATCGTGTCCACCTTTCCCCAACTGCTCGCCTCGCGCAGGGTGGAACTGGAAAGCGCGCCATCGCGCACGTCGGCGACAGTGACCTGAACGGCGTATTTGTGCATGGGAGCGTCCGCGCCGAGAATTTCCGCCGCCACAACAATGTCCTGGGCGAAATTTTTCGGAACGCCGCCGCCAATCATCACAATTCCCGTCTCCCGGTTCATTACCTTGATCTGCGTGATTTCGCGGAAATCTTTGGCGGAATCGATGCTGACGTGGCCGGCGGGGCGGTTGAGCTGGTGGACCACCAGACCGAAGCCCGCCGAGCAATCGGAAAATGCCGGGCAGAAAATCGGAACGCCCTTTTCATAGGCGGTCCGCACGATGCTGTCGCGATTTTTGGCGTTATCCACCAGGTAACGCCCCATCTCCTGAATAAATTCCCGGCTGGAACAGGGGCCGATGGGCATGGAATCCGCGATGAACCGTATGGTGTCGTCGCAGATGCGCAGCTCGTCTTCGTCAATGTATGTGTCGTAAATCCGGTCAATATGCAATTCTCGCAGAACGGCGTCGTCGGCGTATGGCGACCCGATATAATGTCGATAACCCAGCGCTTCAAAAAAATCCTGGTCCACGATATTGGCCCCGGTGGAAACAATCACGTCCACCATGTTGTTCCGCACCAGATCGACGATCACCTTCTTAAGTCCGGCGGAAATCAGCGACCCGGCCAGCGTCAAGATCACCGCGCACGGAGTGTCCCGCAACATGCGGTCGTAAATATCCGCCGCCCGGTACAGATCACGCGAAGAAAACGCCATCGACTTCATTGCTTCCACCAAGGGAACAATGCCCGGCTGGGTGGTGATGTCGATGTGCTCAATGGTCTGCCGCAACAGGTCTTTGCGGTTGATTGAATCCATTGCCGGGCGCCCGCGATGCCGCGGGCGATGTCGCCGGCATGAGCGGCGATTTTGTAGGCGATGCAGCCCGCCT
>JAJZKJ010000101.1 GCA_021804195.1 Acidobacteriota bacterium | reverse complement strand
GGGGGGTGGCAGCCGGTGGGGCGGGAGCGATTGGGGAAACGGAAGTTTCCTGCGATTCATGCGAGCGCCTTGAATAAACTGCGAACGTGGTAATTTATATCGGCTGGCCGGTTGTTTTTCCCAAGTTTTTTTCAATCAGACCTCGATCCTCCACCAGCGCCGCCAGCAGAGTTGGATACATGGCGGGGTATCGCTCGATCATGCCGGCGCATGATTCCACGGTCTCCAGCGCGAGCCGGCGATATTTTTTCTCCGGGTATTTCCGGGCAAGGCGTAAAAGGGAACGTACCGCCACCGCATTGGATGAAGGAATGGCGTTGTCGGTGGTGGGCTTGAACCGGGCCAGGAGACGCCGGTGGGAAGCGCCGGTGGCGAAAAATCCGCCGTCAACGGGATCATGAAAAACGGCGATCATGCCGTCGGCCAGGTCTCGCGCTTCGGTCAACCAATGGCGGGCGGCAGCGGATTTTTCAAAAACGGCGGAAGCGAGCGCCTCGGCCAGGTCGAGCACGCCCTGAAGAACAAAAGCATAGTCTTCCAGATAGGCGGCAGTGGCGGCGGGTGTTGCGTCACGACTTATATGCAGCCAGACGCCGTGCGGATCGCGATGAATGGAAAAAAGCGCCTCGCTGGCCTTGATCGCGGCTTGCAGATACTTCGGATCACCCAGCGCCGTGGCTGATTGAGCCAGGGCGGAAATCATCAAACCATTCCAGCCGGCGAGAATTTTCTCATCGACCGCCGGCGCCAGTCGTTGGTTTCGCATCGCCAGCATCCGGTTGGAGAGGACTTGTATACGCGCAACGACAGCGCGCGGCTCCAAGTTCAGGCGTGGGGCGATATGTTCGGCGTCTTGTACAATGGAAAGAACATTGGTTCCATCGTGGTTGCCCTGCGGCGAGTAGCCAAAATAAAGCGTCAGCAACGTGCGATCAAGATCGTTGTCACAAACCCGGTCAATCTCATCTGCCGACCAGACGTAAAATTTTCCTTCCCGGCCTTCGCTGTCGGCATCGAGGCTGCTGTAAAAAAGACCCGCCGCCGACGTCATGGATTCCAGCCAGAAGTCCAGTGTGCGGCGGCCCGCGCGCGTCCAGAAATCATTGGAAAATAGTCGGCCGGCGCGGATGTAGATGGGAGCGAGCTGGGCATTGTCGTAAAGCATTTTTTCAAAATGCGGGACCAGCCAGTGCGTATCGGTGCTGTAACGGGAGAAGCCGCCGGCGAGTTGATCGAAAATACCGCCGCGGGCCATTCGTTCAAGTGTAACGGCGAGCATTTGGCGGGTTTGCTTTTTTTGATTCTCCGCGTCGCATGGATCGGCGGCCCAGGAATCAAAATCCGGATATTCCAGAAGAAACAGCCAGAACAGCAGGGTCTGATGAGGGGGGAATTTGGGTGCGCCGCGAAAGCCGCCCCATTCGCCATCGAAACGGTTGCTATCGTGCCGCAAAGCGGTGGCAATCCAGGCGGCGGCGGCCATGCGCCCCGGGGAGAGATGGGTTTGGCGCACATGTTCGATAATATCGGCGGCAACGCGCCGCGCCTGTTGCGCAATCTCATTCCGCCGCGATTGGTAAGCTTCCGCCAGGGCGCGCAAAACGCGCGGGAAACCGGGCCGGCCGGGCATATCGACCGGCGGAAAATAAGTGCCGGCGTAAAAAGGCTCCAGATCGGGTGTGAGCCAGACGCTCATGGGCCAACCGCCGGAACCGGTTAATAGCTGGGTCGCCAGCATGTAAATCTCGTCAATATCCGGATGCTCCTCGCGGTCGACTTTGATATTGATGAAGTTTCGATTCATCAGCGCGGCGATGGATGTGTTTTCAAAAATCTCGCGCTCCATGACGTGGCACCAATGGCAGGCCGAGTAGCCGACGGAGAGAAAAATCGGCTTGTCGAGCCGGCGGGCGGATTCCAGGGCCTCGTCGCACCACGGCCACCAGTCGACGGGATTATGGGCATGCTGGAGTAAGTATGGACTGCGGCTGGCGGCAAGGCGATTGGCCGGCCGTGCCGGTGGCTCGCCCGGCGAGCCGGATTCAGATGGAACTGATTCAGTCATATTCGCGGAAACATCCCGTATGGTCCTATACGGATGGGTCTTCTTAGCCTTCAGCGACGGCGGGAGAACTCGGACCGGCAATCACGGGAGGAACCACATGGGGGTTTACGCCGTCGCGCCGCAGGTCCCGGTGGGGGGCCACATCGGCCCGCGTGTCCGGCGGCGGCGAATACCAGCCTGGATCCTCATAGGTTTTAATGCCGTCGCGCACCTTGAGGATGGTGAACATGCCGCTCCTGTCGATAACCCCATAAGGTCCCTTGCCGCCGGCCATCGGCTGCGAATTCGGCTCACCGGGCATCCGCCTCATGCCGGGCATGTCGTTTGGCCCCATGGTCATGCAATCCGGCGGCAGGCGCCGCACCGGGCGGCCCAGGTCCCCCGGTTTCATGCCGATCATGTTGCCGCAGTGGCGCCCCATCTGCGTCATCGGGTGATGGGTCATGGGGCGGTGCATGGCCCAGTCGCCGGGATTGGTGGCGGAAAATTCAATGGTTTGGGTTGTTCCCACCGGAACCAGAACGGTGGTTTCCCGCTGCTGGGCCGATTCCGGAATGTCGCCGCCATCGGTGGCAACAATATTAAATGAATAATTGTGCAGATGAATCGGATGGTGATCCATCGGCCCGAGATTGCCCAGGCGGATGCGCACCCGCTGGCCCGTGCGCGCCACCAGCGGATGCGTCGCCGGAAACGATTTGGCGTTCATGGTGAACACGTTGAAATCGGTCATGGCCGGCGGATCGGGGCGGTAAGCGCCCGGCGCAATCCGCCATTCATGAAGCATGATGGCGAAATCGCGATCGACACGCCGCCGGGGGCCGCGGGGGTGAATCACAAACAGGCCGGTCAACCCCAGGGCGATCTGAGTCATCTCATCATACTGCGCGTGAAACATTTTCGTTCCGTGTTCCACCAGGTTGAATTCGTACTTGAATGTTTCGCCGGGGGGAATCGGCGCCTGCGTCAAACCGCCCACGCCATCCATGCCGTTGGGCACGTACAGACCGTGCCAGTGAACCGTAGTGGCCTCCGGCAGGCGGTTGGTCACGTACATACGCACCCGTTCGCCTTCCATGGCCTCCAGCACCGGGTGAACCATGCCGTTGTAACCCCGGCATAGAGCTTTAAGCCCCGGCATAAATTCATTCCATACCTCCATCGCCACCAGATGAAATACCTTGACGCCATCGACAATTTGGAAAGGAATTTTGCCGGAATTGGGCGCCTCCACCGGCAGGTAGTCGCGATCGGGCAATCCCGGCGGCAGAGGACGCGCCTCCAACGCGCGGCGAAGTTTTGATTCATGTTCCGAGAGCCTTTGGGATGATGGCGCCACGGCGATTCCGGGACCGTCTGTCCACGCCTGCGGCGACGCGGCCAGCGCGCCGCCGGCGATCGCCAGAGCGCTGGAAGCAAGCATGTTGCGGCGTGTCACGCCGGGTGTTGGCGGCGGCGTTGGATCCCCGGCGACGCCATCCGCCGAAGCGCCGTCCTGAAGCCCGATAGCCGGCGGGATTCCCGGCGAGCCACGGCGTCGCGCGTCCCGATAGCCGGCGGGATTTTTTTCACAAGCGTTGTCCGCGCGCCTGCGGGAGAGGATGTTCAAGTACCGTCCAAACATGAGTGCCTCCTTTGCTCTGATTTTAGCGTGCTCTCCATGGCCGCATCGAGACTTTATATTTCCGGTGAAACTTCTCCCCGCTCATGAAGAAATCCCAGCAGCACCGGCAGCAGCAACAACGTCAGTGGCATTTGCACCAGCAGTCCGCTGATGATCGCGATCGCCAACGGCTGCTGCATCGCCGCGCCCGGGCTTAATACCATCGCCAGCGGCAGAAGCGCCAGGATGGCGGCGATGGTGGTCATGGCTATCGGCCGCATGCGGTTTTTACCAGCCTGGATCAGACGTTTGACCCCGTGTTCATGGTCTCGCAGTTCGTAGTATTCCGAATAGTAGAAGATGGTCACCTCGGTCACAATACCCACCACCATGGTCATGCCCATCATCGAGGAAATGTTCAGTTGCGTATGGGTGATCCATAATCCAACAAAGACGCACGCCAGCGCCAGCAGTGGAATGACCATCATGGCGATCGCGGCGCCGAAGCTTTCATACAAAAACAAAAGCAATAAGAACACCAGCACCACGCCGCCGAGCATCACCACCACCAACCCCCGAAAGGCAATCTGCTGCTGGCGATACAACCCGCCGAGCCGGTAATACACACCTTTCGGAAACATGCCCGGCCGATTCAGGACGTTTTTAACGTCCACCATCGTCGAGCCCATGTCCCGGCCATGAATTCGCGCCGTTACCGCGATCATTCGCTTGAGGTTGATGTGGTCGATTTCCTGCTCGCCGGTCCGGATTTGGACTTTTGCGACCCTGTTGAGGGTAAATTGGCGGCCATTCGGCGAACGAAGCCGTAGGTTTCCCAGCTCGGCCGCAGTCCGGCGCATGTCCTTGGGCGCCCAGACCCGTACGCCGATCATTTGCGGTCCGCGCCGAATTCTTGTGGCAACGACCCCATATACATATTCATGGACGAAGCGGGATATCTGTTTCGGGGTCATGCCGTGAATACCGGCGGCGACCGAATTGACTTTGACGTACAGCGAATCGCCCGCCACGACCACGCCGCTTCGCGCGTCGCGCACGCCGCGAACCTTTTCAATGGCCGCGAGCACCTTGTGGGCCTCACGATCCAACACGTTTTGATGGTCGGAAAAAATTTCCACCCGGATCGGCTGCGGCACGGCCGTCAGATCGCCGATTTGGTCCTGCATGAGTTGTTCCGGGTCAACATATAAACTCGGTACCTTCCGATGGACCTCCCTGGCGATCTGTGCCATAATCTGCTCAATAGGGGGGCGGGGAAAGGGCTTGAGCTGGACGTAATAGTCACCCGCGTATGATTCGGTCAGGCTGCCGCCAAGCTGCATTCCGGTGCGGCGGGAGTACGTTTGTACGTAAGGGTTCGCCCGCAGAATTTTTCCAACTTGTCCGAGCAGGCGATCGGTCTCCGTCAACGAACCTCCGGACGGCGCTATGTAGAACATACTGAAGCCGCCCTCATCCATCTCGGGCATAAAGCCGCTGCCGACGTTTTCATACGCCAGATAACCGATCGCCAGCACCGGCACGACGATCCAGAGTACCAGGGCCGGCCGGGAAATAAGTCGGCTTACAATCCACTCGTAGCCCGCGTGCAGGCTCCGTGTGATCCACCCCGGTTCGTGCGGCACGGCGTCTTTCTCCCCGATCATCCGGACCGCCAGCACCGGCACCACCAGCCAGGATAGAAGAAACGAAACCAGCAGCGCCGCCGCCATGGTAAACGAAAGGGCTTTAAAAAATTCTCCCACCAACCCCGACCAGAACGCCAGCGGTGCGAAAATGATGGTGGTTGAGGCCGAAGAGCCGGCCAGCGGACGCGTAAATTCCGCGCTGGCGCGGATGATTTTTTCCTTGTATGTCCCGCCTTTTTCACTGACCCGGCGGATAATGTGTTCGATCATCACGATCGCGTCGTCAATAATCAGTCCGACGGCTGCGGCCATACCTCCCAGCGTCATGATGTTAAAACTCATCTTCAGCACATACAACAGCAGCACCGTCGTGGCCAGCGCGGCGGGAACAACCAGGGCGGCCATTAAGGTGGTTTTCCAGTTGCGCAGGAAGACCAGCAGCACCACCACCGCCATCACCATGCCCACGATCACCGCATCACGGACACTGACCGCCGATTCCATCAGGACGTGGCCTTGGTTATACCAGAGGTTGACCGCCACGCCGGAAGGCAATTTGCTTTTGATCTTCTTCATCTCCACCCGGGTTTGACTGATTATTTTGACGGTGTTGCCGTCCGGTTGCTGATAAACGTCAATCAGAACGGCGGGTTTACCGTTGGCCGTGGCGCGTGTCCAGATCGGCGCGAAGGATGACTCTATGCGGGCCACGTCTCGTAAATGTATAACACCATTACCACTGGTCTTGACCGCAATCCGGCCGATTTGCCGCACGTTGTGGAACCGCGAATCGGTTGCCACAAGGTAGAGTTTGTCGTGATCCTGCATTTTTCCGGAGGTTTTGAAGATGTTGTTGGCCGCCACGGCGCGGGTCACGTCGTTGATGGTCAGGTTAAACGCCGCGAGCTTTGCGGGATTAATGATGACGTGGTACTCGCGGGTGCGCCCCCCCTCCACGCCGACCTTGGCCACGCCACGGATCCCCAGCAGCAACGGGCGGATCTGAAAGAGGGCTATTCGCCGCAATTGCGACGGCGAAACTTTATTGGAAGTAAGGCTGTAGCTGATGATCTGGTAATTGGTTGGATTGCGCAGCCGGATCACCGCCTTGGTGCCCGCCGGCAGCGATGGCAGCACGGTGTTCACCGCCGACTGCACCAGCGTCAGCGCCTGGACCATATTTTTACCCCAGCCGAAATCCGCGTAAATGTCGGCGGTGCCGCGACTGGTGACCGAGGTGACGCGTTGCACTCCCAAAACGGCGCGTATGGCTTTTTCAATCGGATAGGTGACTTGTACAGCGATGATCTTCGCCGTCCGGGAACCGGAATTGACGGTCACTTCCACCCGCGGCCAACTGGACCTCGGAAACAGCGACACCGGAAGGATAAACGCCGACAACCCGCCGGCCAGGGCCAGCGCGATCATCACGAACAACACCGAACGCGTATGCTGATGAATCCATTCGCTCAAACTCATGGTTGTTTCCCTGGTTTTACAGGCATGCCGTCGGTCAATTCCGCGTTCCCCACGACCACCACCGGTTCGCCGGCGCGCAGACCCGGCGCGGAAACTTCAGCTTCCCGGTCGTTGGATAACCCTATTCGCACATGGTGCACAATGGCGTGAGAGTTCTTGACGGTATACATGTCTTCCTGACCGCCGACCGGCAAAACCGCCGAGTGCGGAACAATCAGTCCGATGCTTGACGCGGTGTGAAGTTTGCCCGAGGCGAATTGGCCGATCACCAAGGCGCCCGGTTTACTCGGCGTCACATATACGCTCACCAATCCGCTGACGGGATTGACTTGGTCGGTAATCATACTGATGGTTCCCCGCTCGTGGACTTCAGCACCGTGTATGGCCAGAGCAATATCCACGTTTTGGCCCCGCCGCAGTTGCCGAACGTTCGTGGGCGGCACCCATAATTCCACTCGGATTTTGTCTACCGGCAATAAGTCGATCAGCACTGTGCCGCGGGGTTCGAGTTTGCCCGTAACCGCGGGGGTATCCACCACCACCGCTTCCTCTGGTGCCCGCAGCGTCACCAGAGTTCCAATCCCCAGACGCTCCATGGATGCCAGCCGCAGCGAAGCCGTGGTCAGGGTGTTCCGGGCCGCGATAAGATCGGCCTGTGTGGCCAACTGGAGCTTAAGCTTTGCTTGGGT
>JAJZKJ010000100.1 GCA_021804195.1 Acidobacteriota bacterium | reverse complement strand
CGTGCCCTGCGCTGACGTACCCTAGCCAGAGCAGGCATAAACCATTGACCTGAATGGAGCAATCGACGGCACTATCGGCTTGAGAACGTCATATTCCTGAAACATACGCTTGCTATAGTGCGCCACGTGGGGCATTAGCAGTACCGGCGAGCGGCAAACACTGATTATCCACTTGCGAGCAATCCAATTACTTATTCAGCCAGTCGAGAGGAGAGATCATGAAGAAGTACCTTAGCAAATTGGGAAGCAAACCCATCGCTTGTCTGTGCGCCGCCGCGGTCACGTTGCTTGGCGTAGCCGGACCGATGATGGGGGCGCAGGCGGCAGACAAGGTCAATCTTCTGGAAACGGGTTCAACCCTGCTGTATCCATTGTTCAATCTCTGGGTACCGGATTACACGCGCGCGCATCCGGATGTTCGTATTACCACGCAGGGCACGGGCAGCGGCACCGGCATTGCCCAGGCTATCGCCGGTATCGCCCAGATCGGCGCGTCAGATGCCTACATGAGCGATGGTCAGATGAAGCAGAGCCCGGATATCCTGAACATCCCGCTGGCCATCTCGGCACAGACGGTCAACTACAACATACCCGGTCTCAACAAGACGCATCTGAAACTGGATGGCCCGGTGCTCGCGGGTATCTACAGCGGCCATATTCAGTATTGGAATGATGCGGCAATCCGGAAACTGAATCCCGGAATCAAACTTCCGCATCAAATGATTATCCCCATCCATCGCACCGATGGCAGTGGCGATACGTTCATCTTCTCGCAATACCTGGCGTTCTCCACGCCGAGCTGGAATAACTCGGTCGGCTACGGCACCAGCATCAGCTGGCCGGCGGTGCGGGGCGGCATCGGTGCCATCGGCAATCCCGGCATGGTGCAGGCTTCGCAGCAGAACCCGTACTCGATTGCCTACATCGGGGTGAGCTTTCACGCCGAGATCGCCAAGGCGGGTTTGGGTACCGCGCGGCTGGAGAACCGGGCAGGGCGTTTCCTGTTGCCGAATCCGCGCACTGTCGGTGCGGCAGCCGCCGAGCTCGTGGCCAAGACGCCGGCTGATGAACGCATCAGCCTGATTTTCGCTCCGGGCGAGGAATCCTATCCGATCATCAATTATGAATATGCGATCGTGAACCAGCGTCAAGCGAACACCAGGGTGGCCACGGCGGTGCGGGAATTCCTGCTCTGGGCCGTTGATCATCGTTACGGCAACGCGCCAAAGTACCTGAATCAGGTGAACTTTATCCCATTGCCGGCGCGCATTTCCGAGTTGAGCATCAAGCAGATCAAGTCCATTCATTGATCTGATACAATGCCCCCGGCTGGTTCGGCCGGGGGCATTTGTTTTTCAAGTCATGAAAATCAGCATCTTCCGCCTGGTGTTGCTGTGTCTTACGAGCCTTATCCCGGTGGCGTTGCTGGCGATACTGATCTTCCTCACGCATTATTCCTGGTCCGCGATCCTTTTCAACGGCGTGCATTTTCTGCTGGGGAAAACCTGGAGCCTCGGCAATCTGTACGCGAACCCGGTGATGGTGCATGGTCTTTCCGTTCCGGTCGGTGCAAATTACGGAATTCTGGTTTTTATCATGGGTACGCTGGTGTCATCCCTGATCGCACTGCTGTTGGCTGTTCCGGTCAGTCTCGGCGTGGCGATTTTTCTCGCGGAAGGTGTACCACCAGGTTCCCGGCCAGTCCTGTCGCTCATCGTTGAATTGCTGGCTGGTGTTCCCAGCGTGGTTTATGGCCTGTGGGGCTTCGCAGTCCTGATACCATTTGTGGCGCATCATCTTGCGCCTGACCTGGCGCACCTGCTCGGGTTCATTCCATTTTTTGCAGGGCCCGTGGGCAGCGGCTATGGCCTGCTGTCGTCATCCCTGGTGCTCGCCCTGATGGTCGTGCCGGTGATCACGGCCACGGTAAGCGAGGCGCTGCAGGGCATCTCCCGCGAGGCCAAAGAGGCGGCCTACGCCTTGGGGGCAATGCGTTTTGAGGTGGTGTGGAAGGCCATGTTGCCGATGATACGCACCAGCTTGATCGGCGCAATCATACTCGGGCTGGGGCGCGCCCTGGGCGAGACCATGGCGGTGCTCATGCTGAGCGGCGGCGCCCTCAACTATCTTCCCAACAACATTTATAGCCCGATCAGTACCATGGCGTCGTTCATTGCCTCGCAGCTCGACAGCGCACTCGGGGATCCCACCGGCATGGCTGTGCGGTCACTCGCAGAAATCGCTCTGGTGCTTTTTCTGATTGCCGTGATCGTCAACGTCATAGCCCGGTTGTTGACGGGTGGGTTTGGCCGTGCAGTCCATAATTAGCCTGCCGGTCCGATTACAGCGACTAAACCCGCGCCGGCTGGTGAGCTTGATGGGATGGATACTCTGTGGCATCGCGTTTCTGCTGGTTGCAATTCCGCTTCTGGATATTCTGTACGTCATTATCAAAGACGGACTCGCTGCCTTTTCGGTTGATCTGTTTACCCAGGTGACCAACGGCATCAGTGGCGGGTTGCTGAACGCGATTACCGGAACACTGGTGCTGACAGCCGGTGCTCTGATTATCGGCACTCCGATCGGCGTGGCGGCGGGGGTTTACCTTTCGGAGTTCGGTCATGGCGGATTCAGCAAGATCGTGCGGTTTCTGGGCGATGTACTGACGGGCGTACCCTCGATCGTGCTCGGATATTTTTCCTATGTCACCATGGTGGTGACGCTGGGTTGGCAATTTTCCGTTCTCGCGGGAACCATCACACTGGCGATGATGATTGTGCCCTACATCGCCCGTTTCACGGAGCTGAGCCTGCTGCAGGTGCGCCATGAACTCCGCGAAGCAGGATACGCCCTGGGGACGTCGGAGATACGGGTGGTGGCTCGCATTGTTTTCCCCATCGCATGGCCGGGTGTGCTGACGGGCATTCTGTTGTCCATGGCCATCTCGGTGGGCGAAACCGCTCCACTTATTTACACGGCAGGCTGGTCCAACTATCTGTGGAATGGCCACCTGATCCGGGAACCTATCGGTTATCTGACCTATGTAATCTGGAGTTTCATCAATCAGCCGTTTGAGTCCGCGCACGCGCTGGCGTTCGCTGCGGCATTCCTGGTTATCGTCGCAGTGCTGCTTATCAATACTGGCGCGAGGCTGCTGCTCAAACGGCCGCGCAACTTCTGATTCACACGCGCAGTATTGAGCGGTGGCATGAGCTGATCCGCCACGCATCTTTGCAGGGACAGGGCCGAATCACCCCGATCCCGCAATGGAGATTGACGACCGTCGGACGTGTACAACCCGCAGCGCCGGGGCGGTCAGGCGATGACAGATTACTGTTCCACTGAATGCCTGCTGCCTTTGGGTATGATCGGGCCGGTCACCCCTCAGAGAAAAAGGCGGACCGGAGTCCGCCTCAATGCCCATAGCGAGTAGATAAACCTCAGCGTAAAACCTAAAAATCGTATTCGAGCATCACGCGGTTGAAATAGAAGGTGCCGAGATTGGGGGCGCCGTAGCTGCCGTTGAGACCGTGCACGATACCCAGACGGTTGCGTACCGAGAAGCCCTTGAGCGCACCCGAGAAGAACCAGGTGAGATCCAGGTCGGTCTCGTTGGTATTGGCGAAGTTGGGCTGGGTATTGTAGCGCGCGTAGCTGGTGATGAGCCGCAACTGCTTGCCCACGAAGAAGAACGTGCCGGCGAGCTTCCAGGCGTTGCCCACACCCTTCTCTACCAGACCCGCGGTCATGGAGGTGGTGTACAGGGGATCGGTGGCATAGCCCGCGGAATACGGCGAGACGATGCCGCCGTTCTTGAAATCGCCGGTGCTGGTGGAAATCTTGTTGTAGGAAGCCACCAGACTGTCGCCGCTGAAGTTGATGCCGGCCATCACACCGTAGGTGCTGTTGTTGACACTCGATGCCAACAGGTTGTTGGCACTGTTGGATTCATGCAGGTACTGTGCGCCGATCACCGGGGTCACGCTGGAGCCGGTCTTGAACACGTAGGAACCGTCCGCGTAAGCGGCACCCGTCAGGCCGTAGAACTTGTAGTACCACGCCTGGGCACTCGCACCCCCGTTCTTGTAGGTGAGGCCCGCGGTAGCCGTGCCGTCACTGGTCTGGGTACCGACGCTGGCATTGGGCGCACCGCCGTAGATATTGGCAAAGCCGTTGGCGTTATAAAGGTTGGTGGCGGAGAAGGCGCTCGAGGTACGGCTCTTCCAGCGAAATTCCCGCGCCACGATCAGGTCCACACTCTGGGTCAGGGTGAAATCCGCCAGCACGCCCTGATAGGTGGCCGGCACCATGCGCGAGTCGGAGGCTCCCATCCATGGGGTGTTCATCAGCTGGTTGCCGCCGCGCACCAGCACATTGTCGCCCTTCCACTGCACGAAAGCCTGGCCCAGAGTGTAGATCGGCTGGGTGCCGGCGAGTGTGGGCTCAAGATGCGAATAGTTGCCGGTCTCGTTGTTCAGACCGAAGAGATCCTGAGCGCTCCAGAAAGTACCACCCACGCTGAAACCGTTATCGAAGGTCGGCGTCAGATAGTTGAACATGCCGCCGAAAGAGTTGGCCTTGAGATTATTCGGCGCACCGGTGGCGGTGAAATTGCGGGTGAAATAATAATCCCGCAAGTAACCGTTCCAGGTGCCCTGTTTCAGGAAGTCCGTCATGGAATCGGCATGGGCCGCTGCGGCGATCAGGAAAGTTGAGGCCGCCAGCGAGACGAGGATCCGCCTGAGATACGTGCGCTTCAGCAACATGTTTAGTGATCTCCCAATTGATGATGAAACAAAATCAGATGGCAAACCCGATTTTCCCGACCTGTCAGGTTTCCCCAAGAGACCGAACATCCCTCGTTCTTCAAGGCCGGAGGAGGCTCTGCCCCGATGGCTGCACAGACTAGAGACAGGATGTGACAGTCCGATGACCGTTCGGTTGAATTTTGGTTACACGAGCGTTTCGTGAATGGGGAAACCGTGCTGTATCGAGGGGTGCCCAATCGGGGCGTCGGCGTAACTGGAGACGATCGCCGTGCCGCCACACATGGGCGCGATGGACACTCTGTGGCAACTTCGTCAATTGTTTGATTTTCATGGTGCCGGCGGAGAGAATCGAACTCCCGACCCACTGATTACAAATCAGTTGCTCTACCAACTGAGCTACGCCGGCTCACTGAACTAACCCTGCCTCTGCCATCCCTGGCGAAACAGCGGTGTTGTCCCTTGACGGAAAATACGGGGATTCTATCAGGGTCGGGTTCCCGGGTCAGGGGCGGCGGGCAGTGCAGCGCCGCAGGTGGCGGCAGTCCGCCCAATGCGGACGTCACCTTCGCCGAGACCGGAGAATACGCTGGCGGCCGGCAACGCCCTTTCCGCCCCACGCACATCCAGCCAGTAACGCGGCGCATCGCGGAAACGCCCGGCCAGCAGCGGATGGTAGCCCAACCGGCGGATCTTCCTCAGGCGATCCAGCGCGCCGCTGCGCACCGTAAATACCCCCAGGGAAATGGCGTTGCGGTTGGCTGCATCAGTGACGACATACAGATCCTTTACGCCGCGTCTCCTGAGGAGCCCCGCCGCTTCCTCGGCTTGGCGCTGCGAAACAAACGGCGGCAGGTAAACCCAATATCCCAGGCGTACCTTGCCGGGCACCAGCCGTTCCGTGATGCTGACGCCCGGTTTACGCAGACGCGTCGCACCGGTCTGCAGGGCCTCGATGCTGGGAAACGGACCGTAGCTGACGCAAATCTCGGGGCTTGCCGCAGCAGCGGCGCTCGGGTTAGGGATGCGGACCGGCGTGATCGGCGCGGGTACGGCGTCGGCGGATTTCGCGAGTGCCTGCCGCTCCGCCGGCGTCAGTTCGGCGAGCAGCTTGAGCGGTTGCACATGCGGCAGGGGTGTGGATTGCTGTGACATTTGCGCCGGCGGACCCAGCCATTCATACCAGATGAAGACCAGCACGTTGGCAAGCAGCAGCACCAGAAAAAGTATCCGCCTCATGATCGCTGCTCTGCCCACACCGCGAGACCCTCCAGTACCAGATGAGGCGCCAATATATAGTGCCCATGCAACACCGATTGTAAATAGCCGGCATCGCCACCGGTCAGCAGCACGCCGGTTTGTGCACCGTGCTGCGCGCGGATGTCCGCCACCGCCCGTTCTATCAGCCCCGCCGCCGCGTAGGCGATGCCGCTGGTTACCGCGGTGCGTGTGTCCTCCCCGTAGAGTGCGACCTGCCCACCTTTCTCATTGGCGATCGCCGCGGTGGCGCCGGCAAGCGCCGCATGCATGGCGCCGATACCGGGGGCGATCAGCCCGCCCGGATAATGCCCCGCTTGTGTGACTGTGTCCACGGTAATCGCCGTGCCGCAGCCGATGGCGCACACCGGACCGCCGCAGCGATGATAAGCGCCGATGACGGCCGCCCAGCGATCCGCACCGAGTTGCGCCGGGTTACGGTAGCCGTTGGTAATACCGCAGGCTTGCGCAGCCGGGATCACGTACTCGGGCAGCAGTTTGAAATGCGTCTGACAATAGCGATTAAGTGTTTCAGCAACTGCGGCACCGGCCACGTTCGCCGCCACGATACGCTCGGGCGGCGGCATGCCGCGCCATGACTCCGTCAGCACCTCCGCCAGCGATCTGTCGGCATGCACCGCGGCGGCGTGAGTGGAAATCCTCCGCTGCTGGTATCGGCCCCACTTGATACGGGTATTGCCCACGTCCAGCAGCAGCATCACGGCCGCATCCTCAGACTGATGTCACCGGATACAAACCGATGCGTGCCGCTTTCGGTGTGCAGCAACAGCGCGCCGTCCTGGTCCACACCGAGCGCCGTGCCACGGATGATCTGCTGCTGGTGTTCGAGGTTCACTACACGGCCGGCGGTGCAATCCAATGCACGCCATTCAGCGGCGAAGGCGGCGAATCCCTGTACGGCGAACAATTGCAGTGCGGTCATCAGTTCCTCGACCAGCGCCGCCGCCAATCGGTTGCGGTCCGGTAATGCATCATGCGTGAGCTTGACCCAATCCGTCCACGGCTGATTGATGCGCGCGGCGGCGGCGTCAGGCATGCACACGTTGATGCCGATACCGATGACGGTGCGCACCCGTCCACAGGGTTCGCCCTGCATGTCCACCAGAACGCCGCCGAGCTTTCGATCGGCTGCCATCAGATCATTGGGCCATTTGATGGCGATGCCGTCGAGGTGCAGACGATGCAGTGCGCGCACAGCGCTGATGGAGGCTACCATGCCGAGCGCCGTAAACCCGGGCGGCAGATCATCGAACTGCCAGCCGAGGGATAGATACAGGTTGGCGGCGAACGGCGAAATCCATTGCCGGCCACGGCGACCGCGGCCCGAGGTCTGCAACTCGGCAAGACACACGGCGGGAAAATCGCCCGGCTGCGACATGAGCCGGCGTAGCTCAGTTGGTAGAGCAACTGATTTGTAATCAGTGGGTCGGGAGTTCGATTCTCTCCGCCGGC
>JAJZKJ010000099.1 GCA_021804195.1 Acidobacteriota bacterium | reverse complement strand
CATCAGGGGGAAATATTCCCGGTAACGAGGTGGCGTTCCTGCGGGATGTTCCTGGCGGCGTGCCCGGAGATAACCAATGGCATAGAGGGATGAGGTAAAATAAACGAAGCTCACCGGCAGCAAATAGAGTGCCCCGAGGGCATCCAGCGCAAAGAGGCCATCCGTTCCGGTCAGCAGGCCATGGCTTTCCACCTGTAGCGCCGCCAGTATGGCGAGTATCGGAGTGATTGCCGCCGCCAGCAGGGTCATATAGGGTGCGGCCCGCCGATTCAATAGGGCGAGCAGCGCCCCGACGAGGGGCATGAGCAGGATGAGTGCCGGTAGCCAGCTAGCGCTCATGGAGTGTATCCATGCCGCCCACCCGCGTGGTGCCGGTCACCCGGCGGATGCTGCGAATCAGCAGGCCGATGACCAGCGCAACAATCGGCACGTCCACCGCCGCGGCAATCTCGGCAATGACCGTCAGATTGTGGACAATGGCGATGGAGCCGAAGAAAGCCCCGTTTTCCATGATCAGGAGGCCCATCAACTGGGCGACACTTTCCCTGCGCAGGGCGACGGTAAAGGCGCCCCAGAGCACCATGATCAGGCCGGTGGGCAAATTCAGCAGCGCAAACGGAGTACCATGGAGGATCGGCAGTACCGGCGCCACAGCGAACCAGCCCACCAGCGCAAGTATCGCCGCCACCAATACCGATGCCGAAATGCTCAGGGCCTGATCCACTTCGCGCCGCCCATAGATCTCCTCTCCGGCGGCCCAGCGCAGTACCAGCGGCACCGCGATGACCTTGGTGCTGAAGGTGATCAGCGCCACCCAGAGCAGATTGATGGCCTGCAAAGCATCGGCCAGCACCAGCGCCGAGGCCGTCAGCGCGACGGATTGCCACATGAAAAAGCGCAGGGTCCCCAACATCTGCCGGGATACCATTACCCCGAGACCGAGCACGACGAAGAGGGCGGCGATGGAGCCGTCCAGGCTGAGGGCGATGGAACTCACGGTGGCATCCATCAACCGATTCCCACGAGGCGCACGCTGACGGCAAAGAGGCAGATCACGAAGGCCACCGACAAAAATTCCGAAATCCGGAAGAGCCGCAGTTTGGCGAGGGTGGTTTCGATGAAAGCGAGCACAATCACAAAGGCCAGCAGCTTGATGAGCACCAGGCCGATGGCGGCGAGTATCGCCGTCCATTGCGTACCCTGTGCGAGCCCCCACGGCGTCACCAGTACATTGACGAAGATCATGGCCAGCACCATCAGTTTGGTTGTCCCGCCCCATTTTATGAGTGCTGCGCTGGTACCCGAATATTCGAGGCCTTTGGAGTGACCGATCATGGCGATTTCTACCTTGCCTGCGGCGCTGTCCACCGGAATGCGTCCCTCATCCGCGAGAATGAGCAGGAAAAAGGCGAGAATCACCAGCAAGTGCGAAGGTTGCAGCATACTGCCCCACGAGGCCCCCCAGGTGGCATTCACAAAATAGGGGATGGTGCTGTTCGCTATATAGGACACACTAAAAAACACCATGATGAACACCGGTTCGGCCAGAAAACCGACCATATGGGTGCGGCTGGCGCCCACTGCGGCGTAGACATTGCCCGTGTCCATGCCCGCCAGCGCGACAAAAAACCCGGAAACAGCCATCAGAAAGCCCACCGCGACCATATCCCCCATGAAGGCAAAAAAGAGGGGATAGGCAGTCAGCGCCGGAATCAGCAGCACCACAAACATTGGCATGACAAAAGCGACAATCGGCGCAAAACGGAAAACCCAGGTGGACTCCTCGGAGACGACTTCATCCTTGCCGAATAGCTTCCAGATATCTCGATAGATTTGCCAGATGCTCGGCCCGCGTTTGCCCTCAATGATTTCTTCCAGGCGATGCAAAACGCCTTCGACGAGAGGAGCAAAAATCAGCAAAAAAGCGACCTGCACGAGGTTTAATGCGAAATGCGTCCACAGGGCTGTCATGGGTGCCGCCCGCAGATCATGAGAAACCCACCTTGTAGCCCAGCACCGCCAGCACATTGCCAATACCCATCAGGCCCAGTGCCCACTTCCAGCGCGCGCCTTGTACCCAGTAACCGAGTACCAGACCTACACCCATCAGGGTGAGATTGGCAGCAAAAAGTGGCAGATAAATCCACCTCGGAAAGATTACGGCCAGCGTCAGCGGTATCGCCGCCCCGCCGAAACTGCTGGCGGTAGCAAGGCTCGCCATAAACCAGGAGTTACGCAAGGTTTGCAGGCCCAGGTCGCTTTTTTGCAGCGCATGGGCAGAAGCCATATTCAGTTGCTTCGCCATGCGTACCAGATCATTACGCAGCCCGGCGTATTCCGCTACCCATAAGGGCAGGAAGCCCGATGCAGAGGTAATAATGCCAATACGAAAGGCCTGCCAGACGTCGATGCCGCCCGTCATCATCTTTTGACTGGCGAGTACGAGCGCCGTGCAGGTTCCGTCGGCAAGACCGAGCACTATGGGAAATATCTCCCGGCGCGATATTTTCATTTGCTGGCCCGTCGCCGGTAATCGACCATGCGATCACCGACGACAATTTCCTCGACACCATGCACGGCAGCACCACTTTTTTCGATGGCCGCAAGCAGACCGGCGTAATCGATATTGTCACCTTCCACATTGATCAGTGTGCCGACCGTTTCCTGATCGACTTCTTCCACCGAAATATTAAAACCCTCCACACCGCTGACTTTTTCGATAGCGGCGGCAATATCGAACAGACTGGGCTGAGCAAAAGCCTTATCGACATCCAGTACGAGCCTTCTGATACGCATTTTATAAAGTGCTCCCCGTGATTCTAATGTAGCCGTCCCATGCGGACAGCACGTACTACCCACTCAATATCTTCGACAATATTTTCAGGTTCACAAGGTGTCCGATAATGACCAATCAACAGGCAGGGTCCAGCAAAGCCTGGGCCGGACAGTACGGAATCCTTCAAAGGCACAACATGGGCTGATCCGTTGTGGCATATCCACAGCGCTACGCCGATACGCGGGTATTCACTGGCTTTACGGACGACGCGCTCTGCCAGTGCATCCACTGACTGTTTAAGTCGAATGGCCATAGTGATCTGCTCCCTTCTTTGCCAGCAGTTCTCCTGCAGCAACGCGTATTGCATGGGCTTCATGTTGCTGTAATTGCCGTAAGGCAGCGGTTTTCTCGGCGCCGTCCGGCAGTTTGGCTATGGCCTCGACAACGGCCATTCCCTGCACCACATCAATAGGCCAGTTCATGGCGCATTCCGCCAGCGGCCCTGCCGCACCGGCACGTCTGTGATTCTGCAAGCTGAGAATGGCCCCCATTCGCACCTCGGAATGGGGATTTTTCAGCGCCCAAATCAACCGGTCGTAGTACGGTATGTGGCGTTCCCAGCTCTCAACATCTTGCCCGCAGGTCGGGCAGATGATCGAGCCGATGGGTATTTCCGCATAACAGAGCGGGCAGTAATGATGGTTCATTCGCAACCGCAATCGGCTTCCCAGCGCAGAATATGGCCCGGTGGCACCATTTCCCGCAGGTGCGGCATCACGATGTCCACCGTCTCTGGTTCATCAAAAAATTCCAGCACCAGCGGCAGATGGACGTTGAAATGCATAATGTCATCAGCATAAACCTCGCCTTTGTTACCAAAACCCGCGATACCGCGAAAGGCGGTAACACCATGCACCTTGTACTGATCGTGGAGCATGCGGAAAATATCTTGCATAAGATTATGCCCTTCATGTTTATCGCCTTCTTTAATGTAAATACGTACTACAGATACGGTTGTCATGACTCACCTCTCAAATACTGCGCGAAATCCATGCCCCGGCAAATGTCGCACCCAGACATAAAACCATTGTCGAAAATACATAGATCAGGCCCTTAGCCGGCTCGCCATTTTCAAAAAGTACCAGTGTTTCCACAGAAAAAGTTGAAAAAGTGGTGTAGGTACCTAATCCGCCAGTAAGTATGCCTGTGCGTAATTCTGGACTCACAGAGATACGATCCAAGGTCTCAAAAAACAGAAACCCCATGAGAAAACAACCCATCACATTGATACTCAGAATCGCCCATGGAAAACCACGGCCAAACACGGTCTGCACCAGCAAATTTTGACCATAGCGTGCCCAGACGCCAATCAGGGCAAAAAAAGTAACATATCCGAATGTTGCGAACATCATTACTCCTTCCTATTACAAATAAAAGACGCTGCCCAGAATGACGATCAACAGTATCCCAATATAAGCGAGATAGGCGTTGAGTGAGCCATTTTGCAAGGTCAGACCAATCCGGTCGCTGAGATTCTGCACCAGGCGTACTGCCGGGCGAAACAACCAGGGTCCAAAGACGGGGGCCTGACTGTAATTGAAGTGCACCTCATGAACGAAATAATGGCGGTCCGTATGGCTTTTTTCGGTATTGGTGCTGGGCCGGTACACAAAGCTATAAAATTCCCGCAGTGCATTGGAAAAAGCCAGCGCAGTCACCGCATTGTCCGCCGGTATCCGGCGCAGACCGTGACCCCATACGGCTACCCGGCGGCGGCCGTGACAGCGCTGGCTCCAGCCCAGCAAACCCAGGGGAATCAGTGCCAGTAATACTCCCATGAGCAGCAACAAAGGGGGCGAAATAAAGGCGAAATGAGGAGTCAATGGCACCAGTATCGGGCCGCGCACCATGGCGGCCACAGCGGCGGGAACGGCGGGCCAGCCGTCCCGGACCAGTGCCGCTAATGTCCATGGCAGCGCCACGGCATAGGCCAGCACCAAAAGACCCAGACCCAGAAGCGGCCAGCGGCCCGTGACTTCGGTCGGGTTTTCCTCCCGTCCCAGCAGGCCGATGCCGAAGACTTTGACCATGGTCGCCAGGGCAATGGCAGCGGTCAGGGCCAGGCCAGCACCGCTCAGCGCCAGCGCTACCCGGGCGGCAGAAGAAGTCAGATGGAAATCCTGAAACACGGTTTGAAAGAGGTACCATTCGCTGGCAAAACCCGCCATGGGCGGCATGGCGGCGAGACTCATGGCCCCGAACAGGGCGCCGATGCCTAAAGTCCAAGGGGCGAGGGCCAGTACCCGGCTCTGCGCGATCTGATAGTTGCCGCGCACCGCCGCCACCCGATCGGCGCTGAGCATCATGGCACCCTTGGCCAGACTATGGCCGCCGAGATGAATCAGGCCTACCGTCCAGGCCAGAGTCGTCAGCATGGACAGGCCGTCGGCCCGGAACAGGGAGGCGGCACCCAGCGCGACCACCGCCAGCCCCGCATTTTCCGCCGTAGAAAATGCCAGCAGGCGTCGCCAGTCTTCCTGTTGAAAGGCGTAGAGAATAGCGAGGATGGCGGATACCGTCCCCAGGGCCACCAGCAGAATGCCCACACCGGTGGCGGCGCTGACCGGCAACCAGTCGAGCATGGCCCGTCCCAGGGCGAAATACGCGACGTTCAGCACAATGCCGGAAAGCAGTGCCCCCGAAGCACCACTGCCACTCCCGTAAGCACCCGGATACCATTCGTAAAAGGGCAGGATGCCGAGCTTGGCGCCGAAGCCGATGATAAACAGCACCGCCACTCCGAAGGCCGCCGTGCCATAAGTGGACCAGCTCGCTGCCCAGACGGCAAACTGCGTATCGCTCGCGCCGAGCAGCACCAGGCAGAGCAACAACGCCACCGCGCCGATTTCCAACAGGGCCAGCATATAGAGACTGGCCTGCCCGCCGCGTTGAGTTTCCTGCAGGCCATCGGCGAGGAGCATGACCGCGCCGCCGAAACTCAAAAACTCCCAGGCCATCAGAAAAGAGACACCCTCCTGCAAACCGGCAACGCCGAGACTGCCCAGCAGGGCAACGGCCGCGCCGGCCATCCAGATGGCGGGATTTTGGGCGCGACTGGGGGAGAGAAAGGCCGCCAGCGCCGCCAATCCACCCCAGAGCAACAGCCAGGCCGCAGCGGGCTGGAGCTGCCAGGTCACGGCAATATCGCCCAGCGGCCACAGCGCCCCGGTCGCCGAACCGTCTGGCAGGCAGGAGGCGCTGCCAATCAGTATCGCCAATGTACCCACAATCAGGGTCATCCGCGCCAGCCCGCCTTGCCGCAGCATACCGAGGGCAATGGTCAGAACCAGGAGCAGAGCTGCGATGCAAAAACTATCCAGCACCATAATGGCCTCCCTGAACCCGTTGCGGCATCCGTTCCAGCAGCAGGAGCAGCGCATGAATCAGTGCCGCGGGATTGGGCGGGCAGCCCGGTAGCCAGACGTCTACCGGCAGCACATCCTCCAATCCCGATCCACCCGCGTAGCCCCCGTCCATGGGCGCGCCGGAGACCGCGCAAGTGCCGGTTGCCAGCACCATGCGGGGTTCCGGCATCGCCTCCCAGGTGGCCAGCAGTGGTGCATGCATGGGCGCCGTCACCGGGCCCGTCACCATCAGCAAATCCGCAAAGCGTGGCGAGGGTGTAAAGAAGATACCCAGACGGTGCAGGTTATAAAAAGGGTTGTCGAGGGCGCTGATTTCGGATTCGCAGCCATTGCAGGAGCCCGCATCCACATGACGAATGTGCAGGCTGCGGCGCAGGCTTCGTGCCACCCCCTTGCCCAGTTGCTGTCCTTCGGGGCCATTCAGTGCCGCAGCCCAGATCAGGTCTTCGCGCCGCCGCACGCCGAAGGCCCAGTCATAGGAGCTGGTCATCGCCCCTTCCGGGCAATCCTCCACGCAACGCTGACAGACGATGCAGCGCCCATAATCAACCGCCACGGTGTCCTTGACGATGGCGATAGCGCCCGTGGGGCAGGCGGCGGCGCAAGTGTTGCAGTCGCTGCGACAGGCGGTGGGGTCCCAGCGCGGCATGCCCAGCACGCCCTCCTGCCCGTCGGGACCGTGCTGCGGCCAGTGGGTGGCGGCTTTACCCGCTTTTAATCCTGTCCAGGTCCATACCGGCATTTTGTCCTCCTAACGGTCGCAACCGGCGGTGGTGAGGCCGAAACTGGCCTCATTGATGGCGTAGTCCATCATGTTGGTGCCATGCACCGTGAGCGGGAACACCCGCCAGTTGGAAAATGAGGGGGATTTGATCTTCACCCGTTCGAGACGGCCATCGCGGATCCGTACGCTGTAATACAGCGAGCCGCGCGGCGTTTCCGCCCAGCCCAGGCCTTCCTGTTGTCCCTGCGGCGCGGTGTATTCGGCGCGCACCGGACCCGCCTTGATGTGTCCGGAGGCCTGCATCAGCAGAGCGATAGCCTCGCGCAGGGATTCCGCGCGAACCTCGCTGCGGGCCATGGCGTCGCCCTTTTCGCGCACTGGCACATTAAAGCGCAGGTGGCTGTAGGCGGCGTAGGGATGGTCGCGGCGCAGGTCCCGGTCCAGTCCGGAGGCGCGCGCCACCGGTCCCGTCGCCCCCTGATCAAAGGCGGCTTCCTTCGATAAAATTCCGGTGCCCATCAGGCGGTCGAGATGGCTGGCGGTTTGGTGCAAGCGGGTCAGATACGCTTCGCCCTCGTCGATAATGTTT
>JAJZKJ010000098.1 GCA_021804195.1 Acidobacteriota bacterium | reverse complement strand
AGATGACACGGGCGCTGCGGAACTTTCAGCCCGCCAGCGCGGCGCCCCCGCCGGCCGGCCCCGCCCCCGGCGGCAGCCCCGCGCCGGCAAATGCAGCCGCGCCCGTTCCGGGCGCCGGCGCGAACCCGCCCGCGGCGCAACCCAACCTGACCGCCGTAACGATTGATTTCGTGCCCGGCGACAAAACGCTTTTTTATGACGATTTCACCGATATGGCGCCCGATGAGCCGCCCCCGCACTGGAAGGCGCGCGGCGATGCGGTGACGCTGATGCTGGGCAAGAAGCTGCGGCAATTGGATTTAATGAACACGCAATTGACTTCGCCCCGGCTGACCATGCCCGCCAATTTTACGCTGCAGACGACCTTCAAATTCGCGGTCAAGGAAAACATGTCGCAAGCCGATCTCGAATTTCATACCGCCGATGGCAGCACCGCGCTGGCCGCATATCTGACCAGCGCGCCGGGGCAAAAGACTTTGGAAGTGGATGTGAGCGGCCCCAAAGCGGACCGGCTCACCGATCAGACGATTTCGAATATGGATTTCTCCCAGCCGGTGAAGCTGGATTTGTGGATTCAGAACGGACGGCTGCGGGCGTATGTGAATGGAACCCGGATCACCGATGTGAACCAAATCCAATTGCCGGCCATTACCCACCTGCTGGTGGAAGCCACACCCGGCCCGGATAAGGCGCCGATCGGTTTGCGCCGGGTGCGGCTGGCGGAATCGGCGCCGGATTTTGCCAGCGCCATAGCGAGCGGCAAGTATGTCACCCATGGCATACATTTCGACACCGGCAGCGCCATTTTAAAACCCAGCTCGGCGCCCGTCATCCGTCAGGTGGCCGATGGATTGATGGCCGATCCCGCGCTGAAGCTGGAAATCGACGGCTATACCGACTCGATCGGCAGCGCCCAATCTAACCTCCAGCTTTCGGAGGCCCGCGCCCAGGCAGTTCTATCGGTGCTGGTATCGCAGTTCGGCATTGATGCCGGGCGCTTGACCGCCCAAGGCTTCGGCGCCGCCAACCCCATCGGCTCCAACGATACCGCGGCCGGACGGGCCGATAACCGGCGGGTGGAATTTGTCAAACAGCCATAAGGCAAGGCGCCGGGCAGCGCTTTGAGCAGGGCTTCGCGAATAGAAATGATGAGGAGGATGCAATGAACCGAAGCGTCGCGAATCTATTCCGCCAACTTTCACTGATCGGGCTGGCGTTGCTGAGTTGTCTCCGGTTAAGCGCGCAGATGGGAGGCGGCAATATTCCTCAAACCAGAAACGGAAACGGCGGCATCGCCACCCTGCGGGTCTCACCCGCCAATTACAGCGGGGCGTGCCCGGTTACGCTTCACTTCCAGGGCAACGTGAACTATAACGAGCCCGGCAATGGGATGAACAATACCCCGGGGCCGATTCCCGGCTGGCAGATCAATTTTGCTTTTTATCGCAGTGACGGCCAGCATTCAACCGTCCTGATGGCGCCGGTGAACACGCCGACTCCGGCGAGTTATGACTGGCAGATTACCCAAAGCATGCAGGGTTCGGTCTATCTGCAAGGCGTATTGGAAATCAACGGCAATTCGCAGCATCAGCAACCCTTTCAATCGGCAAAGGCAGCATTCAGCGTCAACTGCCGGCAACTGGGGGTCCTGCCGGCCCGGCAGACCGTCAACGTGCAACACGGAGTGCTATGCCCCAACCCGCGGCTGCTGCGCGTGACACCCGGTTCCGGCCATCCGGGCGCATTTTTGCGGCTGCTGGCGGAGACTCGGCTGCCGGCGCGGATCTTTTTTGAATACAACTTTCAGGACCGCGCGCATCAGCTCCAGGCAGCCCAATACTCGATTGCTCAACTGATCAACGCTTCCCGCCATTGGCTGGGAGCGATTGTGCCCTTCCTGGCGGCCGGCAATCTCACCGGCAATTTTTATATCCAGGACGCCTGCGGCAGCAGCAATGTCCTGCCGTTTCAATACCAGCCGCTGCCGGCGGCCGCGGCTCGCGGGCCCTACCGGCCGCAAACGCCGGGCGTGCCGGCCTCCAACCATGCGCCCGGTTATCAGCCTCCCTATCATCCGGTCTATCACCCTTATCATCCCGTGCGGCAGCCGCAGCCCCAGCCGACGCCGCCGCAGCAGAGACTGCGGGCTCGGATCATAGCGCAGCTACGCGCGCAGGCGCAAGTACGGGAACTGGCAGTCCAATCCGACTGGCAGCGCCGTCAACTGAAACGACGAGCCAACCTCTATCAAAAATTAATGGGTCTGACGCAAACGCCAGTCTTGCACCAGATCTTGCAACAACATCTGGCTGTCTATCAACAGACGCTGCGTAACGTCCGGTACATGCAAAAACCGATCCGAATCCCGGCCATAAATTTTAACTCCCGTCCAGCGATCAAGCCGATCGGTTTTGGGGGCGCGGGAACCGGCGGCGGTGGAAACCCGGGAAACACCTGTCCGGCGCCGGTCATTACTTCTCTCAGCGCCGCCAGCGGCCAATCCGGCGATCCGACGCAGAATGAGCCGGGCGGGAGTGGTTGCTCGATTGGATCTGATCAAATCGGTAGTAATCATCCCTATGTTGATGTTCATTGCTGGAACGAGCCATCGGGGTTCCTTCAGCTAGGCTATGCAGATTATGTATTAACAATCTATATTCATGGGCCAGCGGGAGTTGCCTATCAATAATCCGATGAAGCGCCGTCCATCCATCGTTTGTCTTCTCGCCATGGCGCTCGCCGGCGCGGCGAACTGCGCGCATGGCCATCCGGCCGCCAGCGCCCGATCCGGCGCGCCAGGTCAGCCGCCGGCGCCGGTGAGCATAGCGCCGAACGGGCCCGCGCCGCCACCCTCCCCGCCCGCGCAGCAATGGGCCGGGACGTATCAATTTACTTATACCCAGGATTTACCCGGAGTGGAGCACGAAATCTGGAATGAAAGCGGCACCGCTCATTTTATTTATTATCAAATGGCCAAGGGACGCCGCGGCTATACCTTCTGGTATAAGGGCGCCAGCCAGGCGCATGGGAACAGACACCATACGATCCATGCCGGAGCCGCTTGCGGAACGACGCAACGGTCCAGCAGCGGGGCCACAGCCTCGACTCCGGCCTGGCTGCATATCGGCGTCTCGAGTTATAGCTGGAACATTATTGGATGGAAAGGCAAATTTACCGCATCGGGCAAATGCGTCTTTCCCAAGTCAGGCACGGCCCAGTTCGGAAATTTTCTCGAATACCAAGCCCCCGTACCGGTGGGTTCCGTGCTCTGCGGCGACGTGAGCGTCACGCATAAGCAAGCCGGCGTCACCCGGCATTTATCCGGACATTGGTTGTTTGTTCCGGCGGGAGAGACAGCACCGGCCGCGGCGCCGCATTGCGCGCAAATCCACAAATATCCCGGCGTGTAGCGATTCATAACACGTATGTCACAGCACAAGCTTTCTCTTCTATTCACAGCCCTGACGCTCGCCGGCGCGGCGAACTGCTCACATGGCCATCCGGTTGCCAGCGCTGGTGAGACTACGCGCCATGCGCGGCGCCACCACCCGGGCGGAGGATTCCTGCGCCCAAAATAGCCCGAAAGCCACCAGCCAGCACGCAATCAAAATCTGCCTTCAGGAGAAATGACGATGGACACCCTGCTCATGTTGTTGGGATTTCTGGGATTGAAGCCGCAGAAAAAGGCTCCAGTCAAACCCAAAGCCGGAATCTATCATGCGCAGATGCTGCGGCAGCCGCGCGGCGGCGCCGGGCCCCACAAACTCGCGCCGCGATGGGAAAGCAAGTGGCCGGCGAAAAAGAATGCCGTCCCCGCTAAAAACTCAATCCAAAAGCTGTATCAGAAAAGCCAGCAGAAGGCTTACCAAAAAGCTTTCAGCAAAGCCTATAACAAGAATCAATTCAAAACCATGGACAAGACCTATGACAAAACCGGCTCGAAGCACATCTAAAACCGGCCGGAGCAGAAGCTTTTGAATGCCGATGAGGACTGCATGACCGATGAGGCGATGCTGCCGGATTTGTATGGCCGCTGGCTGAAGGCCTGTTTGTCCGGCCCGATTCCGGCGGAGAGTCAGGCCAACTGCGCGCATTGCGTCATGCTGCCGCTGCCGGGCGAAGCCGCACCGGCCGGCTTCTATTTTGAGCCGGCGATCAAATGCTGTTCCTATCTTCCGGAGCTGCACAATTTTTTAACCGGCCAAATCCTGAACGCGCAAGATCCGGACATGCAGGCCGGTCGGCGTACGGTGGAAGCCCGCATCGCGGCCGGCGCCGGCGTGACCCCATTGGGCCTGGCGCCGGCCGCGGATTATATGCTGCTCTATCGCCATAGCCGGCCGGCATTCGGGCGCAGCAAAGCGCTACGCTGTCCGCATTACCTGGAAGAGGGCGGACATTGCGGCATCTGGAAATACCGGGAGTCAACCTGCGCCACCTGGTTCTGCAAGCACCGCCGCGGAGCGTTGGGACAGAGCTTCTGGCGCGACTATTTGCAGCCCTTATTAGCCTGGGTGGAGCACAGCCTGGCGCTCTGGTGCGCGCTGGAGCTAGGTTTCGAACTGGAGGCCCTGCGGCCCTATCTGACACCGACCCAAGACGGGGAAACCGAGGGACTGCAACCGGAACAACTGGAACGCCGCGCGGATCCGCGGGCACAAAAACGCTTGTGGCGCCATTGGCTGGGCCGCGAAGAAGAGTGGTATCGGGCCTGTGCCCGCCAGATCGCCGAGCTGGAATGGCAGCAGGTGCTGGCGATCTGTGGGCCAGAAGCGAAGGCCATGGCCCGGCTGGCCCGCCAGGCCTACGAGCGCCTGCTCGATCACCGGCTGCCGCCGCGTTTGGAGCCGGCGGCATGTGAACTGGTGCAAATCCGCGACGGAACCTTGCGCATTTCCAGTTACAGCGCGCTTGATCCGGTGGAGATTCCGAGCGCGATTTTACCGGTGCTGCATTATTTCCGGGATTGCAAGGTTCGCGAGGCGATCGAGGCCATTGCCGAACAGGAAAACATCAGACTGAGCGACGATCTGGTCATCAAGCTGGCTGATTTTGGGTTGCTGCAAACCACCACGGATAGAGAAGCAGAAGAGCCTCCGGATCCCCGCCCGGGAGGGGATAACGGAGCGAGTCATTTGGAGTGAAACCATGAAATTCCGAATATTCGTTCTCGCCGGACTCGCAGAATTCCTGCCCATCCTGGTCTTCTCCGGCTGCTCCTCCAACCATGGAACGAAGGTGGCTCCATCCACAGCCGCGCATATTGCCGCAAGCCAGCCGGCGCCAAACCGGGCGAGACCCCCGCAACCCGATCTGGCCGGCCATACGCCAACCGAACAACTGAATTCAGGCCGGGTGGGGCTAACGGCAGCCGACGTTGCTTTTTACTTGAAGGTTGTATCGAGGGCGGTGCGGGATGCGCAGGCCGCTCCTGCGCAGCTATCTCCCAAGCCGGCAATCGCAAAAGTAAAAGCCCTATCGCGGCAGGAAGTGGCGGCGCTCAAAGCGCACGACATGGCGCGTTTTCAACAATTCGAGCAGCAAGCCGCCGCGGCTACCCGGGCGTTGCAAGCCAAAGTGCATGCCGCGGCTTTCTCCGTGCGGGAATCCGGCAAACTCGGCATGCCCGAAGACCAATGGGCTGCCTTGAGTTCAGCGGTCGGAGAAGAGGCGCAAAATCTGCGCACATGGCAACGCGGGATTCCACTGGCGCGTATAACGGGCACAAAAATCCCGCCTTTCTGTCCGGCGCACCAGAGGCCGGGATTGTCGGCCCATTATCGTTATTCCGCCAAGGACTTCGCCATTTTGCATACCGCCTGCCTGGCAAGCGAGGCGGCCGTGCTGCCGCATTTGCCCGAAATCGTCCGATTGAATAGCGCCTATATCGCAGAGATGAAGCAGCGGGGGGCGTTCAGTTTTCACATTGTGCCCATTTTTTAGCTAAAACAGCCGATGCGCGCCCGCTTGAGAGGTGTTCACCATGCACAAATATCCCGTTACGGCAATTTCCTGGTTGGCAGCCTGGACCCTGGTCCTGATCGCGGCGCCGCGCCTGGCCAGCCAAACCGCCCATTACCGGGCGACGGCACAACGGCAGATCATACAGCACCGCGGCAACCAGGCGCGGAATTATCATGCACTGCCCGCCTATTTTCAGGTGCAGGCGAGCGCGGTCAACGATCCGCGCGGGCTGGCGTATCAGATTAAAGTGACCGCGAAAAGCGGCTGGGGCCAAACCCTGACAAATTTTACGGGGGTGGCACGATTTGCCAGCTCCGACAATTCGGCCATGGTATCGAATACCGGCCCGGTGAATGAATATCAATATCAATTCACCGCCGGCGATGACGGCAGCCACGTCTTTTCCATTCTGATCCTCTCGGCAAAACTGGGTGACATTATCACCGTTACCGGACCCAACGGAATGAGCGGCCAGTCCGCGCCGCTGGGAGAGAGCAGCAACGATGATCTTCAGGCTTTCGCGCAAGCGCCGGGCGAGCCCGCGCAGGTGGGCGTCGGATTTCCTGTCGTTCTGACAGCCAGAGCGCCCAGCGGCCAGACGGACCGCGGCTATACGGGAACGGTCAACATCACCAGCGTCAGCGACAGCAAGGCGGCGATGCAGGACGGCACGCCGCTGCCGGCCGGATACACCTTTACTTCCGATGTGGGTGTAACCAGCGGCGGCGGCGGATATCAGGACCAGAATCCAGACGACGGGAGGGCCAATCTGACCATAATTCCGGGCACGTTGGGGCAGCAAACTTACACCTTTACCGATGCCAACAGCGGGCAGAGCACCGTTATCAACATCAACGTGCAGCCAGCCCCTCCGCCGCCCGCCGCGCCGGCGCAGATCTGGCAATTGATTCAGGAGCATCAGCCCAATCCGCCGCAGAGTCAAGCGCTTTACGAATTTGGCCAGACCGCCATGGCGTACGATGCCGCGGCGCGAGAGCTCATTTTACTGGGCGAAGCCAACAGTTCGGGCGTCATCTGGCTGTCACATGACGATGGCCATAGCTGGACGCAGGCATGCGGAGCCCCAGGTCTCGTGGGCGCCAGTCTTGCCTACGATGATGCCACTCACCAGGCCATGATCTTTGGGGGCCTGAACGCGGACGGACTGGGGGCCATGGCGGCCACCCTGATGTCACAGCCTTCCGGATGCTTCCAGCAAATTTCATCTGCGACAACGCCGAGTGCGCGTGCCTGGGCGAGCCTGGCTTACGATCCGGGAAGCAAGCAACTGGTGCTCTGGGGTGGGACCGGCAGCCATGGCGGCGTATGGAGCTGGAATGGGCGGAACTGGACCCGGCATGATGCCCGCGGACCGGCGCCTCGCGAGGGAGCTTTCTTCGCCTGGGATGGCAACAGCCATAAGCTGCTGATGTTCGGCGGCTGGGACGGACAAAATACGGATTATCAGGACACATGGGAATTGGACACGGCGCGTTGGACCTGGCAGCAGATGAATCCGGCGCATCAGCCGACGCCGCGACACTATGGTGAGATGCAGT
>JAJZKJ010000097.1 GCA_021804195.1 Acidobacteriota bacterium | reverse complement strand
GAAACCCCGCTTGGCTTTTAGTAATTTCACTACTTGCAACTGGATGCCTTGCTGGGCGGCGTCCTGATTCGGTTGGGCCCCCGTGTAACCTTGGTCCACGTAGGCCAATTCAACCGTCTTGTGCGTAACCTTCTGCACCTGCCGGGCCAAGGATTTGACTTGCTGGCGGTCCTGTTGGTCCGCCGCAGTCACACGTAACGCCAAGAGGTGTCCCAGCGTGTCAACGACCGCGTGAATCTTGGAGCCTTTCTTACGTTTGGCGCCATCGTAGCCGGCCCGTTCGCCGCTCTCCGGCGTGGATTGCAGCGTGCGGCTGTCGATCACTATGGCGGTGGGATCCTTATCGCGCCCCTGCGCCATCCGGAGCAGCTCCCGCAGATCATGCACCAAGGCCTCGAACACTCCTGCGGCCAGCCAACGCTGGCATTGCTGGTACACCATCTGCCAGGGCGGAAAGTCACCCGGCAGGTATCGCCAAGGCGATCCGGCTCGAAGGATCCATCGCAGAGCATTGAAAATCTCCCGTAGATCATATTCACGCTGCGGCGCGTCCTCGCGCATCAGTGTCAGATAGGGTAATACGAACAACCATTCGTCATCCGTAACGTCACTGGGGTAGAGCTTCCTTGCCATGCACCTATCATAATGTACTCCCGTCAAAAGTTCATAACACGCTCTAGTTCGACGGCCCAGCGGAGTATGTCCGCCGGGGCGGAGCTTCGACCTACCACAGATTCATCTGTGTTTCTACTTAAAGTCGGCCAGTATGGCTTGGTGACAATTGGGATCATTTTACTTCTTACTTTTGCCGTTTTACTTTGCCGCAGTCGGCCAGACCATTTCATGGTAGGTCACGCGGAAGCCCACTTTTTCAAACAGGGCCACCGCGGCGGCATTCTGGTGCGCCGCCATCAGCCGAAGCTGGTTGACGCCTTGGTCAGCGGCCCAGCGGCGGGCGTGTTCTAACAGATGGCGGGCAATACCCCGCCGGCGAAATTCAGGCTTCACCGCCAGATCGTGAATGAAGGCATATTCGCGGTAGGTGTAAATGGGTATCTCTTCGGTAATGGCCGCCACCAATCCGCCCGCCAGAACGACCGGGCCATTCGGCGCTGCCAACCGGGCCGCCAGCAGCAGCCAGCGCGGCTGGCCCAGGTTGCCCATCATCCAGCGAATATACCGCGCCCGGATATCCGGGCGCAGCTGCCAACGCACAGACCAATACGCTTCATGTTGCTTCTCCACGAGCAGGCATAAATCCACCAGTTCATCGACGTCGCCTTCCCGCGCCGGTTCGCAGATAATATCTTTTTTCGTCGCCACAATTCGACTCCTGCTTCCCATCCCAACCGAAATAGGCGGGACCATTTTCGGGGGAGGGCTGAACATTACCGCGGAAAGCTGGTCTGCCGCTTCATGCCGCGGAAGCCGACCAGTCGCCGCCAAGAAATCTTCATGTCCCGCGTTCTTGACTATACTATCATGATGAACTAAACTAAGCGAACTTAGTCTAAGGAGTTTCTGATGCGCATGATCAACATACACCAAGCTAAAACGCACCTCTCGCGCCTGGTTGAGCAGGCCGCCGGGGGAGAACCTTTCATCATCGCCAAGGCGGGCCGACCGGTGGCGAAAGTCACCGCCCTGGAAAGCCCCTCAGGCCCCCGGGTGCGTCGCCTCGGTTTTCTGCGTGGGCAACTGGCGGTTCCCGACGATTTTGATCGCATGGGCCGGGGCCAGATCGAACGACGGTTTGGTGGAATCGCATGAAACTGCTGCTGGATACTAAACTGTTGCTTTGGGCGGCCGGCGCGCCGTCCCGGCTTTCGCGTCCGGCGGCGGCGTTGCTGGAAGATCCCGCCAACGAGTTGATTTTCAGCGCGGCAAGTCTTTGGGAAATCGCCATCAAACGCGAACTTGGCCGCAGCGACTTCCGGGTCGATCCGCGAATATTGCGGCGGGGTTTGCTGGATAACGGCTATCGGGAAATGCCGATCACGAGCGAACATGCCCTTGCCACGGACGCCTTACCCGGTATTCACCGAGACCCTTTCGATCGCCTTCTTGTGGCGCAGGCCACGGTGGAGGGCCTGGCGCTCGTTACAGCTGATCCGGTGGTGGCGCGGTATCCGGGGCCGGTGCGCAAAGTTTAAGCCGGATTTCGAGGTTTTGGCGACGCAAGGACCCGGGCCACAGCGCGGCCTGGTGGCGGTGGACCATTCTATAATCGAGGCCAGAGGAGCAACCAAATGGATCGCGTTACCAATGAAACCCATGCGGCAGTGCCCGTTGATCCCGTTTGCGGTATGAAAGTTCAGCCGGAAAAGGCGGCCGGGTCAGCCGTATATGAAAGCGTCACGTATTATTTCTGCGGCAAGGGCTGCCTGGCGAAATTTCAAGCCAACCCACAGCGGTATGTGGCGGCGCGTGCTTCTGTGCCCATGGCTTGCTGCTCCGCCGAGCCCCTCGGCGCTTCCCCGACGCCTCGGGCTACGCCCGCCGCCCGGTCGGCGTCCCAAGGAAAGTACCTTTGTCCGATGGACCCGGAGGTAATCAGCGACACCCCGGGGGCCTGTCCTAAATGTGGCATGGCGCTGGAATTGGCGGCACCGGCCGCGCCGCCGGCCCGGCTGCAATATACCTGTCCGATGGACCCGGAAATCATTCGCGACGCTCCCGGTACTTGCCCCAAGTGCGGCATGGCCTTGGAGCCGATGGCGGCATCGCGGTCCGCCGGAGCCGGCGAACCGGTCTCCGTAGGCGACTCGCCCCGGTGGGAAAACCCCGAGCTGCGCGATATGTCCCGGCGGTTCTGGATTGGGCTGATCCTGACCATTCCGGTGGTGACTCTTGGAATGCTGGCGGACTTTCGGGTGGCGAGTCTGGATAAAGCTAGCTGGGTGAATGGGGTGAACCTGATTCTGTCCACGCCCGTGGCGCTCTGGTGCGGCTGGCCGTTCTGGGTGCGGGCGGGGCGGTCGGTGCGTAACTGGAATTTGAATATGTTCACGCTTATCAGCCTGGGCGTAGGCGTGGCGTTCGCCTACAGCGTGGCGGCGACGCTGTTTCCGGGACTATTTCCGAGCGGCTTTCGCAGCCAGTCCGGCGTGGTAGCCACTTACTTTGAAGCCGCCGCCGCGATCACCGTATTGGTGCTGCTGGGGCAGGTTTTGGAGTTAAAGGCCCGCGGCAAAACGGGGGCGGCGATCCGCGAACTGCTGGATTTGTCGCCACGCATGGCGCGGCGGGTGGATTCCAGCGGCACTGAAACCGATGTGCCGCTGGAGGACGTTCGTGTGGGCGACCCATTGCGGGTCCGACCCGGTGAAAAAATTCCGGTGGATGCCGTAGTGCTGGAAGGCGCCAGCACGGTCGATGAATCGATGATCTCCGGAGAGCCGGTTCCCGTCGCCAAGGGCCCGGGTGATACGGTCATCGGCGCCACCATCAACGGAACGGGCGGCCTGTTGATTGAGGCGAAAAAAGTTGGCGCTGACACGCTGCTGGCCCAAATCGTAGAACTGGTCGCCCAGGCCCAGCGCAGCCGGGCGCCCATTCAGCGTTTAGCCGATTCCGTCGCCGGCATTTTTGTGCCAGCGGTGGTGCTCTGCGCCGCGCTTACCTTCGTCGGCTGGGCGATTTTCGGCCCCGCCCCGTCCTTGGCCTATGCCCTGGTCAGCGCGGTGGCGGTGGTGGTTATCGCCTGCCCCTGCGCCCTGGGATTGGCTACGCCCATGTCGATCATGGTGGGCGTCGGGCGGGCGGCGAAGGCTGGCATTCTGATCAAAAACGCCGAAGTACTGGAGCGCCTGGAAAAAATCGACACCATCGCCCTGGATAAAACCGGCACGCTCACCGAAGGTAAGCCGCGGGTTGTGGCGCTGCATCCGCTGGCGAACCTGGATGAGTCGCGCCTGCTGACCCTGGCCGCGGCGCTGGAACGGGGCAGCGAACATCCGCTGGCGGCGTCAATCGTGCGGGCGGCCCAGGATCGCCGACTGCCCCTGCCTGCCGCGAGCAACTTTCAATCCTACAGCGGCAAGGGAGTGGTGGGCACCCTGCAGGGCCAGACGGTGGCCATTGGCAATACGGCTTTGATGATGGATTTGAAAGTCGAATTAGGTCAAGCCCGGCAGGTGGCTGATGCGCTGCGCCAGCAAGGCCAGACCGTCATGTTTGTTGCCGTTAATGGCGTCGCGGTCGGCTACATCGGCGTGGCCGATCCCCTTCGCCCGCAAGCACCGGCCATAATCGGCCAACTGCAGGCCCAGGGGTTGCGCATCGTGATGATTACCGGTGATAATTCCGTAACCGCGCAGGCGGTGGCTCGGCAACTTGGTATAAACGAAGTGGAAGCGCAGGTGCTGCCAGCTCAGAAGCATGAAGTCATCCGCCGGTTGCAAGCCGAGGGCCGCAAAGTGGCGATGGCCGGTGACGGCATCAACGACGCCCCGGCCCTGGCCCAGGCGGATGTCGGCATTGCCATGGGCACCGGAACAGACGTGGCCATCGCCAGCGCCGGCGTTACGCTGCTGCGTGGTGAATTAGGCGGCCTGGTCCGCGCCCGACAATTAAGCGGCCGCGTCATGGGCAATATTCGACAAAATCTCTGGTTCGCCTTCATGTACAACGGCCTGGGGATTCCCATTGCGGCGGGCGTATTCTATCCGCTGCTGCACCTGCGGTTAAGCCCCATCCTCGCGGCCGCGGCCATGAGCTGCAGCTCCCTGTCCGTGGTGACCAATGCCCTGCGGCTAAGGTATGTGAAACTATAGCGGTGGGCGTGAAGCGGTCGGTGCACCGAAGTCTACTGTCACCAATAGATCCGAAGCCGCGGCGAAAGCATCGACTGTACATTCAGACGCTCCGGCGAATGTCCCCAGAAGCTCGGTTGTTGAAGGCATTTGAGCTGTCGGAGTTCAGCAGAGCGTTGTTCATGCAAAGGCTCCGGCGCCGCTTTCCGCAGCGAACCGAGACCCAATTACACCGGATTTTCCCGGACCGGCTGGCCAAATGTCACAACCGGAGTTACTGAAACGGGTTGTCGAAACCCTCAAAGGCAACGGTGCCGCGTACATGGTTATCGGCTCAATCGCGTCGAGTTTGCCGGGTGAGCCACGTGCCACGCGACCCGCCGGTGTACTGCCCGCTGGGCCGATGGGAAGGGCTTCCCGAGGGCGTCGATAAACTACCGATCTTAACGCCTGGTGGCCGCGGCAAGCTCCTTCGCGGTCATCTGATCGTAGGCTTTTCGCAGCACTCGTTTCATCTGCGTCTGCCGTGCCGTACGCGGCGCTTCTCCCGGTCCGTCAAGGGACGGGCGTGGATCACAAATAGCACGTCCGCTGGACTGAAGATATAAACGACGTTTAGGTACGTGCCATCGGTAAACTGACCGCGAACGATGCATCGGCCGTCACCGAGATAGCGCGGATAAGACTTAATTATACTTTCTTCCTTTCATCGGTTCACCGCGTTGAAGCGCGGTGCTTTCACCACCGGGCGCGGTCTGTCGCCAGCATCGCGTTCCGATGCCCACGCCACCATCGGCGGTCCGCGAAGCACGCAGCGGCTCTCCACCACGCCGTAGTAGCTGCGCCACTGGCCGTTCTTGAAGCGCCGCTTACGTCGCCGGTAGCTCCGTATCAGTATGGCCCAGTCACGTCGGAAAGAACAAGGGGGTAGGTCTGCGCTACAGCGGTTTTCGCGCCGTCCACCCCGGATTGGCGGGGCTTTTGCCTCCCGCGAAACGTAAACATCCCGGAAAATTCACCCGAAGCGCGAAAGTTGGTCAAAAACCTGCGGCAGTTGCCCGCAGGGCATGAGCGACTGAATGCTGGTAGTTATAAGCCCCGTCCCAGCAATGCAATCGTCAGGGCCGCCAGGAGCGCCAGCAGCACATAGGTGGCATAGGCGTTGATGCGACCATGGTGCATCGCGGCCAACTTTGCCGCCAGTTTCAGTGCTGTATGCCGGACGGGTTCCAGCACCAGACGATCCATCACATGCACACGCTGTTTTTCGCGCCGGATGGCGGTGCGGAAATGTTCGGCCACGGTTTCGCGGGTGTCTTCGACGGTGGTGGGACGGAACACGGCGTCGAAAATCACGCGGACCGGATTGGAGAAGCCTGTCGCCGTGTAGGTCATCTCCGGCAGCAGGCGGCGGATACCACCATCCCAGCAGGCCCGCCGGATAAGGCGTCGGCGGCGCGTCAGCCCCAGACGGATCACCCCATACGTCAGCAGCAGCAAACCCACCAGCACGATCAGCATATAGGAAGTGGACATCGCGAAAACCACCGGATTGGCGGCTGAACCGCGATGCAGGACCACCAAGCCGCGCCCGGGCAAGATGTGCTGGCCGACCTGGGCGCCGATTGGGTGGAAAGCCTTGACGAACGCCACTGGCAACGTGGTATGCGCTGGATTGGCGGCAAAAAACGGCGGGACCAGGGCGGCGGCAGCGCTGGCGCCGGCCAGAGGACGCACGGCACGATCCAGCGCTGGAATGACATACGTCGGCAAAACGCCGAAACCGAAACATAACGCCGCGAGGATAAACATCGGCGCCAGCACTCGGGCGGACGGTTCGCGTACGGGGATCTCTGGAGGCAATCGCCGCATGCCCAGAAAACTCATCGCGAATACTTTTACGAAGCAGGTTACCGCCAGCGCCGCCGTAAGCGCCAATCCCGCCCCGCACAACGCGAAAACGATTTTCACGGCTGTGGACGATAGCTCCGCCGAACGCAGCATGGCTTGCAAGGTAAGCCATTCGCTGACGAAACCGTTAAAGGGGGGAAGGGCGGCGATGGAAAGCGTGCCGATCAGAAAGGCCAATGCGGTCAGCGGCATCCCTTGGATCAGGCCGCCGAGTTGGTCCATGTCGCACGTACCGGTTTGCGTTTCAACCGCGCCGGCGCCGCAGAATAGCAGCGTTTTATAAAGCGAATGATTGAGCAGATGATACAGCGCCGCGGCAAAAGCGATGGCCGCCAGCGCCGGATGGCGGGTGGCGACAAAGACCATCCCCGCACCGAAACCCGCCACGATGATGCCCACATTTTCGATCGAACTGTGCGCCAGCATGATTTTCAGATCCTGGTCGGTGGTGGCATAGAGTATTCCCCCGACGGCAGAGAGTGTTCCGACCACGAGAACGACTATTCCGGGGCCAACCAACGACGCGGGGAGAAGGGCGGCGTTCACCCGCATGATTCCATACAAGCCGAGATTCAACGTGGCTCCCGCCAGGACAGGCGCGAACGCCCGCGGCGCCGCCGCATAAGCCCGCGGCACCCAGAAATTCACCGGCATCAGACCGGCTTTTACGCCGAAGCCTAAAAAAGTTAATAGAAAGACCGCCCAGCGGGCGAAAGTGCTCAAGGTCGGCGCCGCTGCGGCCATGGCGCTAAAATTCAAGGAATCGGCGCTAACCGCCAGCACCAGCAATCCCAAAGCCGCCGCGACCGTTCCAGCTTCACCCATCGCCAGCAGAAGATAGCCGGAATCCGTGCTGGTGGGTTTGCTGCTGCTGACG
>JAJZKJ010000096.1 GCA_021804195.1 Acidobacteriota bacterium | reverse complement strand
ATAACCGTCGCGATTGTTCTTAATCGCGGCGATAACGGCGGAACCGACACCCATGTAGGGGTCGAAAACACCATCCCCGGCGCGCGTCATGGAGAGGACAAGCCGTTCAACAAGCTCCACGGGAAATTGGCAGGGATGAATCGTCTTTTCAACGTGGTTGGCTTTTACATTTGGAATAACCCACACGTCGCCGGGATTTTTCCCCAGCGGATTGCACGAGAACATACCGGCTTTGGGGCCTTTGAAGTATTTCTTTCCGGGGTATTTTGGTGGGATACGGATCGGGTCAACATCGAAGACAAACTGGTCGGACTTGGTAAACCACAGGATCGTTTCGTAACGTCCCGAAAAACGCCGCGTGCAATGCAGGCCGTGTTCGAAATGCCATATAATGCGGTTCCGTAGTTTCATTCCAAGCTTTTTGAAAATCGGGTGGAACATGATGTCCAGCGGGACCACCTCGCCGTCGATGGTGATATGGTTGCCAACCTGCCAACAAATCGATCCCGCCGGTTTGAGCAGACGTACACAGTGGCTTATCACCCGTTCCTGTGTTTCGAGATAACAAGTCAGTGAATCCCGCCGCTCGTATTCTTTACCGATGTTGTAGGGGGGAGAGGTGACGATCAACTGGAAGCTCTGATCCGGAAATTTCGCCATGAACTCGAGGTTGTCGGCACACGCAACAGCGTGCTTGCCGACACCGGAACCTAAGCTATTCCGTTTGATTTCGCCGATCGGAAAAAGCGTCTGGCCGATCATGATGGATACCCCGAGTTCCAAAAGCCAGTGGTTAATATACCCGAATCTCACCCCTGGAGGGATAGGCCGACTTCGCCGACGCTTTCAATTTCATTGCCCCATTGCAACCAGCCGGGGGGCGTGCCGGGCGAAAAATTCTAGGTACGGTCCATCACTGCATCGGCGGAGGGTGGCCCCGGCTCACTTCCATCTCCGCCAGGGGCGGAAACCTTCGTTGACGACCACGTTGCGCACCGGGCCGAGCACCTGTGAGTTGAGCATGTCGAACATGTTGCCCATGATGTAGCGGATGGCATAGCGAACCGGTTTGGCGTCGGGGTCGTGGATGAACGGCAGGATGGCGTAATCCGCCACGCATTTAATCCCCAGCGTCAGGGCGAAAAGAACGTTGTAACGCGTCAGGTTCCGCCCCAGCACGTGCAGGATCGGATGATGGCGCTGCATCCACATGGCGAAGACTCCCGCGCCCAGTCCCGCCAGCAGACCGGCGACGTTGGCCAGGATGGCCAGCACCGCCTGGTAGGCCGCTCCGCCGCGGCGGGTAAACGCCAGCACCAGATTGAAATTGGCGATTTCAATGGCGCTCCACGCCGCGCCGCCGAAAAACGCGCCGGCGAAACCCATGTCAAACGTGCGCACGCTGATGAAAATCCAGACCAGCAGCGTCAGGCTGTGCAGCGTCGAAGAGATCATAATCACCGGCTTGCAGCCAAGACGATCAATCAGCCGGCCCCAGAACGGATAGCCGAGAATCTGCCCGAAGTTGGTGGTAAGCATCAGCATCAGACATACGGCCAGATTCGGATTGGCGGCGAACCAGGAATGTCCCCCGCCATGGCGCACCAGGCTGAGCATCATGACCCAACTGAATGTGCCGGCGAAGGCGATGGCGAACGTGAATAACATCGAATACAGCACGTAAAGCAGAAACGGCCGATCGCGCAGGGGTAAAAGCAGATGCCGCCAGACACCCTCGGATTGAGGGTGCGGTTCCAGCGGCGGTTCCGCGACGCGGTGATAACTCTGGATGTCGATTACACCGCTGATAGTCGCCAGCAAAAACAGGCCGCTGATGGTGAAAATAAGCGGCGGCATTCCCGCCCAGCGGCTCACAGGGCCCAGCAGCCGATCCAGGCCGCCGCGATGCGCGGCATCCAGCAGCACGCCGACCACAATGGCGGTAACCGCCGAGACCATGATGCCCAAGCGGTTGCGCCGCGAAAAATATTTGCCACGCACGCGAGCCGGAACCAGTTGGGCCATCCACTGCGTCCAGGCGGGGCTGCCGATATTGCCCGCGGCCGAGGCGACAAACAAAAGGATCACCATGGTCAGAGCGCCCGCGCGATCGGCGGCGGGAAACAGCCAGGGCAGCAGGGCCAGCGGCAAATAAAGCACGCGCTGAGTGGTCAGGCTCCAGAGGAATATGTTCTTCACCTTTCCGGTTCGCTGGGTGTAGAGTGAGCCGGCAAGCTGGAAAATGGCGCCGAGGTAACCGGCCGCCGCCAGATAACCGAAGATCAGGTCGTTGGCGCCCAGGTATTGCGCCAGCAGGGTGGCGGTGGCGCCCGTGGTGGAAAACATCCAGAAGGCGCCGAAAAACCAGGCGAAAATGATGTAATAAAGGCTGCGGCGAAGACCCGCCCCGCCGATGCGCCCGGGCGGGTGACGCTTCCGGTGGTCCGGCGGCGATGGGGGCGAGTCTTTATTGCCATCGGGACCGGCAATTGGTCCCGGCGAAGCCGCGGCGTCCCGCGCTGACGGCGCCGCGGATCGCAGCGCCCGGTTAAGATTCATTTTTTCCCACCTGCGCGGCGGATGCCAGCCTGGCTTTTCCCGCTATTGCCATACTTGGAAGCGAAGGATTTCTGTAACACCAGACCAGCCGGCGAGCGGCGCGCTGGCGCCGCATTACGGCATACACAAATATTCAAAACGCGGGCGGGCCAGATTAAAGAGCGTCTTCGGCGAGACTTCCAGCGCCGGCGATTGCAGCGATCCTTGCGCCTTGATTAGGTTGAAGATATTTTGGGGAGGTTTGAGTTCCACGATGGTCGGATTATAAATGTTGGCCTTCTTGGCCACCCAGTGATACGCGGCCGAAAGATAACCAATGTGGTCCACGAGGCCCTTTTTGAGAGCCGCCTGGGCGGCCCATATTTTGCCGTTGGCGATTTGCGCCACCGGCTCGGCCAGACGCGAGCCTCGTCCCTTTTGCACAATACTTTCAAAACGCCGGTGGTCGATATCCAGCAGGTGCTGGATATACGCTTTGACTTGGGGTGTAAACTGTGAAAAGGGCGAACCGGCCTCTTTCCACACCGCCGGCTTGCTGGTGATAAATTCCGGTTGCACACCGATTTTTTTCATCAGACCCGTCAATTGAAAGCCCGGCATCATCACGCCGATGCTTCCCGTGATGGTGGTCGGCTCGGCGTATATCTCTTGAGCAGCCATGGAGATGTAATACGCCCCGCTGGCCGCGAGCGAACCCATGCTTACCACGATGGGTTTGTTCAGCATTCGCAGCTTCAAAAGCTCATGATAACACTCGTCGGCGTCGGTCACGCCGCCGCCCGGAGAATCCACCCGCAGCACCACCGCCTTGATATTCGGATCGTGCTCAATGGCTTGCACGTCGGCGCGCACCTGCTCCACCATGGCGCCGTCAACAAGACCGGAAATGGGAATAACCGCCACCTTATCCTGCGTACCGCGGCGAATCACGATTTCGCGGACATGGCCGGTGTACATCAGCGTGGTGTTCAGAGCGCACAGTCCACCCAGCGCGAGAATCAACACAAAATTCAGAACAATCGACGCCAAAAGAATCAGGTACAGCAGACCGCGCAGGAACCAGCGGCCCGCTTTGGGCGCATTCTGATATACCACCACCGGTGAAGGTCCGCCGCTCTGAGTCATGGGCAGTCTCCTGATCGCGCGCGTCGCCTTTTCCCGGCAAAAGCCGTTGCTTTAGCTTTAGACGAGCGCCATTTTCTTGAGGTTTTCCAAACTGATACGCACGGCGTCAAGCGGCGGCGTCTCGTAACAGTTATCCTGTTCGACAATCCACCAGTGCAGATTGGCCTTTTCGGCGGCGGCGGCAAGGGCTTTCCAGTTTAAAATACCGCTGCCCACCGGTGCAAAGCGCCGCGGTGATCCAGCCGCCATATCTTTGGCGTGCAGCAGCGCGACCCGCGCCGCGTGCCGGTTAAGGTAAGCCACCGGATCCTCACCGCCGGCCTGCACCCAGAAGGTGTCGAGCTCCAGCTTGAGATTTTGCGCGTCGGAGTTGGCCAGCAGAATATCGAAACCGGATTTGCCATCGAATTTCTGGAATTCAAAATCATGATTATGGTAAGCCAGCGTCACTCCGCGCTGCCGGCACGCGGCGCCGATGTCGGAGAGCTTGCGCGCCGCGGTGGCCCAGTCGGCGCCCGACTGGCGCCGACTTTTCGGCATTGACGGGCAGGTAATGCTGGTCAGCCCCGCCCGCGTGTAGTAATCCAGAACCGCCGGGAGGTTTGATTCGAGATTTTCAAATCCAACGTGTACGCCCACAAGGGACAGGCCCATATCCGCCGTCTTGGCGCGAAGTTCATCGGCGGGGAGGGCGGACCGCATATCAAGAAGTTCGATGCCCTGGTAGCCTATCTGAGCCACTTTCCGGCACGTTCCCAGAAAATCTTTCTCCGACATGGAACCCAACGTGTACATCTGAAGAGCCGCTTTCATCTTAGCCACGGAACCGTTCTCCTAAAAAAGAATCTCCCCGGCGTTGCAACGCCGGGGGTTAACCTACAACAGAGCGCTATTATAGGAGACGATATCTAACTTCGCCAGCAAGCGCTCGGGCGGGTCCGCGGGTTGCTCTCCCACCGGGTTGATCTTATGCTCACCCGCGCCTGCGGCAAGCCGCGTGGCTGGTCGTTTTGAGTCCAGGAGAAGCCATGCCAAGTTCTTCATCCCGGTTCCGATCCTGGCGCCGTTTCATTTTATGGGCCGGCGCTTTTGTGTTGGCCGCCTTGGTACCGGATTCTGCGGTAATGGCCGGTGGCGCCGCCGCGGCCGGGGGAATCGCGTACTACTACCCCAATCCTATCCTTATGGCGCTGGACATCGTGGTGATCGTGATGTTGGCGAGCGCTTCGCTGGCCAGCGTGGCGCTGATCATTGACGCCGCCATCCATCTGCGCGCGGCGAAAATCGCGCCGGTGGAAACCACCCGGCGTCTCCAAGCCCTTATCGAAGCTCGCCAATTCCGGGAGTTGATGGATTTCACCGCCACCGACGCGTCGTTCGTAAGCAAGGCCCTGCACGCCGGCGTGCGGCGCGCCCACCTTGGCTATGCGGCCATGCGCGAAGGACTGGAAAACTCAGCCACCGAACAGGCTTCCAACCTTTTCCGCCGTATTGAAATGCTTAACGTCATCGGCAATATCGGTCCGCTGATCGGGCTGCTCGGCACGGTTCTGGGAATGATCATGGCCTTCTACGCGCTGCATCATGCCGGCGGCCAGGCCCGGGTAACCGATCTATCCGCCGGCATCGCCACCGCCCTCTGGCATACCTTCGGCGGCCTGGCTGTCGCCATTCCCTCGCTGATCGCCTTTGGCTTTTTCCGCACCCGCCTGGACAAGATCGTTACGCGCGCGTCGTTAAGCGCCGATGAGCTTCTGGAAAGTCTCCGACCGTCCGAACGACCCCCGGCCGCCGCCGGCGAAGCCGATATTCCGGCGGAGCGGGTTGAAAATCGCCATAAGGAGCCGGTTGAACCATGAAACTCCGCGGCATTTCCCCCATGGAAAGCGAGCACGTCAACATTACGCCGCTGATCGACGTGGTGATGTGTCTGATCATTTTTTTTCTTCTGGTGGGTCACTTCGCCCGAAAGGCCGCCGTGAAAGGCGTAAAAATTCCCGTGGCTAAAAACGGCGGGGCGATGGGCGATAAAAGCGGCGAGTTGATCATCAACGTCGTGCCGCGACCGGGAAAAATTCCGGGCGTCCAGCCCCGGCCCAGAATCGTGATCTGGGGCGAACCGTTGACTTATCCCGTTCTGGCCGGCGTCCTGCGGGCTTACAAGGCGAAACATCCCGACTTGAAAATCGTGATCCGCGCCGACCGCTCCATCCACTACCAGTTCATTGCGCCGATTCTCAGCGATTGCGCGCAGGCGGGCATCGCGAGCATCCATTTTATGGCCCGTCGTCCGTCCTGAGTGAAAATAGGGACGCGAATTCCGGATCAATTATCAGTCGGATCAATTATCAGACCTTCGGAAATTTTTCTTCACTTGACATCTCTTGGATTATGGCTACACTTGCACATTGAGGGCTAAGTGGTATTCCTTTCTTTAATGGGCGAGAGAGAGAATCGCCACTGTTCTCACCGAGAGCGCTGTATTTCATGCGCTCATTAAGTTTTCTGACAAACGGCGGTCGGCGCCAGCGCTATGTGGTGCTGCGCGCGACGGACCGCCGCTTATAGGCAGGCTGCGCCATCCGCCGGATGCCGCGCCTTTTTTGAGGGTACATGGTTATGTCCACATTCACTGGTAAATTCCGACATCTTCTCCCTGTGATGGTCGCTGCGGTCGCGGCGGCGGGAGCGCTCGCGGCGCCGGCCGGGGCGGACACCATCCAGACCATCAGTGTGTCGGCGACCAACGTCGGCGGTTCAGACTTTGCGGCCAACGCCGTCATTCAGTTCGATCTGAATTCGACGGCGGGTACGATATCGGTGTCCGTCGACAACACGACGGCGGATACGGTTGCGGCCAACCAGTTGCTGCGGAGCGTCTACTTCGAGATCGGCAATAATAGCGCCGACCTGACGACCGCTTCGCCTTCCATAACGGATTTCCAGAACGGGGAATTGGTACAGGTGAACTCCACCGCCACCGGCGGCTATAGCATCACTTCCACAACCACTGATCCCTGGTCGGTCGCATCGTCGGTTTCCACATTCAACTACTCGTATGGCAGCGGGACTTACAGTATCTCCAATGCCTACCGGCTCGGTGTTACGAGCATGCCGAAGCATTTGATTATCGGTCCGCCGAATGGCACGCCCCCAAGGTACAGCAACGCCAATGGCAGCATTGCCGGCAACGGAGCCCATAATCCTTTTCTTGGCGATACGCCCACATTTGTTTTGTCCGCTTCGGGTTTGACATCCAGCGACAAAATTGAAGCCGCGGCGGTCGGTTGGGGTACAGTGGGAGGCAGCGGTTACACACCAACGCTTGTCACAACCACCATTCCCGAACCGGCCACGATCGGTTTGCTGGCTGCGGGCGGTTTGGGGTTGCTGGTGGGCAAGCGGCGCCGGCGGGGCTCTTAACGTCGCAACGTTTCCTGTGGCGGCGCCGCGGATGACGGCGCCGCCACATTCCGACCACATTTATAAGAACATATATGTTATAGCTCTCCATCATGGAGAGCTTTTCTTTTTTTTCTTAACTTCTCCGCCCCGCCTGGCCGAAGAATAAGACAGTCACATTCCGTGGAGTTACACATCCTCCACAACCGCCGTCCGGGAAGGCGGCGGTCGGATAATAGGACAATATCCATCGGCGGCCGGAAGGAAGGATCGAACGGTGTCCCGCTCGCTTCGGGTTCGGTTCGGTTACAGGCCGTCACGACAAGTAAAACGCGCCGCCGGGTTGCCGGCGGGCGGAAAACATATCTGAATTATAAGTATTGTTATTGCGCAAAGGAGCGTTTATGAAAAGTTTCGCGGGTTCTAAGACTTCATGCTGTGTATATGCGGCGATTATTGCGGCGGGGCTCGCCGCGCCGGCGGCACAGGCGAGCTTTGTGGTGCAGTTCGAAGCCAACAACAAAGGCGCCATCACCAGTTTC